>JAGHAJ010000080.1 GCA_021161545.1 Synergistota bacterium
CGTCCAGAGGCAATAATATTTGGTGTTGTCAAGGCATGGCAGAAACTGGAGAGATTAAGAGCAGGGGAGGATGCTGGAGAACCAGAAGTTGTGGAAGAGGAAAAGGCTGCTGTTAGTGAGGAGGGGTAGCGATGGATGTACTGTCTGCTGATGAACTTTTAGAAAAGATACAGCAGAAATTTGGAGAGAGGTTGAAAGAAGCAGAGGTTAAGGAACGTGCGATGACGGATGCACCACCTCCTATAAGGAGGGTATGGGTAAGGGTGGATAGAGAGGATTTTAGGGAACTGCTGAAGTTTTTGATGGAGTTTGATTTTCCTCATCTTGCTGTTGCCTCTGCGGCAGATATGGGTGATGAAATAGAGCTTATTTACCATATCTCTTTGTTTCAAGGTAAGAGGTTTAAAGAAGTTTATGTAAACATAAAGGTTAGGGTTCCCAAAAGTGACCCTAAGATACCTACTATTACGGATCTCATTCCTGGCGCACTTTCTACTGAGCTTGAAAAACAAGAAATGATGGGTGTGGATGTTGTAGGTATACCAAAGGAAAAATTATTCCTGCCATGGGATTTTCCGGAAGGTGTCTATCCGTGGCGTAGGGATGAAACAGGACCAAAAGACGATGTGGTTAAATATGTGAGGTGATAGAAGGTGGCAGAGCATATAAATGTTTCTTATAATGTGCCTGTAGGTCCAATCCATCCGGCACTGAAGGAACCTGTAAATCTTACGTTTGAGGTAGAGGGCGAAAGAATCGTAGATGTGAAGGTTAAGCCTGGTTGGAATCACCGGGGTATAGAATTTATGGGTATGGAGAGGAACCCAATTCAGGTTATACATCTTGCAGAGAGAATATGTGGAATATGTTCTTTTGTTCATGCTATATCTTTTGTTCAAGCGGTTGAAGAGGCTGCAGGTATTCCTGTTCCAGAGAGAGCACTTTATATTAGGGCTATAGTAGGGGAGATGGAAAGGATACATTCTCACCTGCTATGGGCTGGTGTAGCTGCACACGAACTGGGTTTTGACACACTTTTGCATTATAGCTGGCAATTAAGAGAAAAGGTCATGGACGTTCTGGAGATAGTCACGGGTAATAGGGTAAACTATGGAATGATGGTATTTGGAGGGGTTAGGAGAGATATCACTCCTGAGAGAGAAAAGGCACTATTTGACATGATAAACTATTACAGGAGAAATAGTGATAGGCTGAAGGAACTCTTTCTTGAAGATCCAACCGTAAAGCTAAGAACCAGAGGGTATGGAATTCTCACTTATGATGAAGCGCTTAAACTGTGTGCAGTTGGTCCTACGGCGAGGGCATCTGGGCTTGCCATAGATGTGAGGCATGATGAACCCTATGCAGGCTACAAATACCTGAATGTGGAACCTATATTACCAGATGCCTACACGGGTGAAGTTATAGGAGACCTTTACGACAGGTTTGTTGTGAGATTATTAGAGGTAGACCAATCAGTTGACATTATAGAAGAGGCTCTGGAAAAGATACCTGAAGGAGAAATAACGAGTGAGCCAAAACTTCCTAAACTTATGGTTACGCTGAAGAAGGCTGAGGGAGATGGTTTTGGCAGGCATGAGGCACCGCGGGGAGAAGTTGTACACTTTGTCAGGTTGAAAGCTGGCAAGGATAACCTTGATAGCTGGAAGGTAAGGGCATCTACATATGGTAATCTTATGACTTGGCCTCCGATGTTTAAGGATACGCAGATAGCAGACATACCAATAGTAGTTGCCTCTATAGATCCATGTATAGGTTGTATGGATAGGGTTACCGTTGTCAACAGGAGGACGAAAACGGAAAATGTGCTTGTGTATGATGATCTACATCGCTTGAGTGTAGAAAAAACGAGGAGGTTGCAGAGGAAATGAATGTTGCGTTGCTTATCGTGGTCAAGGTATTGGGTGTGATAGGTGTGGCGTTCCTCTCTGTGTTTGTGGGTTTGCTCTATAAAGGGATAGATAGGAAGCTTGCTGCCCACATGCAGGGTAGGGTTGGTCCTCCCATACTTCAGCCGTTTTGGGATGTTGGGAAGTTGCTTCAGAAGGAAAATATTGTCCCTGACAATGCTGTAGTGTGGTTATTTAATACCGTTCCATTTTTTGCGTTGATATCTACTATTACCATTATGATGTATATTCCTATGGGTGGTTTACCGCCGGTGTTATTTGGAAGTGGTGATGTGATAGTTATTGTGTATCTGCTTACGATTGCAGGGATATCGATGGTGATAGGTGGTTCTTCTTCTGGTTCGCCATATGCAGCGGTGGGTGCACAGCGTGAGATGGTTACTATGATAAGCTATGAACTACCGTTGGTGATGGTTGTAATATCCCTTGCATGGAGAATATCGAAGTTGACAAATCTACCAGCGTTTTCTCTTTTGACCTTTACGCAGTATCCATTGTGGAGTTATACTGGTATTCTCGGGGGTTTGGGGTTACTTATACTTCTTATTGTTTTGCTTATGGTTACACCTGCAGAACTCTCTAAATTACCAATGGATTTGCCTGAGGCTGAGACGGAGATAGCTGGAGGACTTCTTGTGGAGTACTCTGGTAGAAATTTAGCACTTTTCTACATTGCAGATGCCGTGAAGGTTGTTGTTATGTCTTCTTTGATCGTGGTATTGTTTTTCCCCTATGAAATATCTGGTGTTCTCGGTATCTCTGGAGGTGTTGCGTATGTGTTGGACTTTCTGTTCTTCTGGGTTAAAGTGCTGGGTATCATGATACTTGATGTGACTTCTATCAGAGTAGCAGCTGCAAGGTTTAAGATAAACCAAGTTGCGACTGCTTACTGGATGCCTGTGTTCTTTTTGAGTCTCGTTGGGCTTGGACTTCTTGCCGTGGATATGGCATTGTGAGGTGGTATAAATGAGAGTATGGGGTCAAGTAATGAAGCAGTTGTTTAGCAAGCCTTTTACAAATCTCTTTCCTGCCAAGTATAAACCGGATTCGGTTACGGATTATCTCCAAAAGGTCTCTAAGGGAGAAGCGGCTATAAATCCTCCAGTGCCTGTACCTCCAGATTTCAGGGGTAAGATTGAGTATAATAGGGATAAGTGCATAGGGTGTAGGATGTGTATAAGCGTATGTCCTGCTGATGCGATAGAATTCATTCCAGATACCAAGAAAGTGAAGTTTTATATGACCCGTTGCACATTTTGTGCAATGTGCGTGGATATATGCCCTACGAAGTGTATAAAGATGACGGACGAGTTCTTAATGGCTGTGGAGGACAGAAATTCGCTGGAGACGATAGTGGGGTAACACCTTATTGGGTGGGTTGACACATCTGGGGTGAGTGAGATATAATTTTTTTAGGGCAAAGGTGCCTAAACCTTTGCCCTAATTTTTTATTCAGGGGGGAATGTGGTGGTGAGTAGGGATGCCCAGATTGAAAGGGTAATAAGGATGGTCGAAGAGAGGGAAGTTAAGTTTGTAGAGATATGGTTTTCTGATATTCTTGGTTTTTTAAAGAGTTTTACAATACCCAAGGAGATGCTGGAAAATGCGTTTTCTGAAGGTATGGGGTTTGATGGTTCTTCTGTCCTTGGTTTTACCAGAATAGATGAGAGTGATATGGTTGCTATACCAGACCCTTCTACCTTTGCGATACTTCCATGGAGAGCCGGAAGAAATGGTGTAGCAAGAATGTTCTGTGATATCTATTTGCCTGATGGAACGCCATTTGAAGGGGATCCAAGGTATATTCTTAAAAGAAATCTTGAGATGGCAAGAGAACTTGGTTTTACTGCATTTATGGTAGGGCCTGAGATGGAGTACTTCTATTTTAAGGATAGCAAAAGCCCTGAAGTGCTTGACCGGGGAGGATATTTTGACCTGATACCCAGAGATGAAGCAATAGACCTCAGAAGACAGACAGTATTGGCACTTGAGTCTATGGGTATAGAGGTGGAGTATACCCATCATGAAGTTGCTCCTTCACAGCATGAAATAGATGTAAGATATGCGGATGCTTTGAGGATGGCAGACATTGTTATGACATTAAGACTAACGGTTAAGGAGATTGCAAGGGTGAATGGATTCTATGCAACATTTATGCCAAAACCGATATTTGGAGAAAATGGTTCTGGTATGCATGTTCATATGTCACTGTTTAAGGGAAGCAATAATGCTTTCTATGACCCGAATGGTAGATATGGGATGCTTTCAGATGATGCCATACACTTTATTGGAGGATTGCTTTCACATGCTAAGGAGATAACGGCAGTTACATGTCAGTGGGTAAACTCCTATAAGAGGCTTGTTCCTGGATATGAAGCACCTGTGTACATTTCGTGGGCAAGGAGGAATAGGTCGGATCTGATAAGGGTGCCTATGTATAAGCCGGGGAAGGAGCTCGCCACGAGAATAGAGTACAGGAGTCCAGACCCTGCAGTAAATCCCTATCTTGCCTTTGCGGTCATGCTGGCTGCTGGTATTGATGGTATAAGGAATGGTATAGAGCCACCTGAACCGGTTGAGAAGAATGTATATGAGATGTCGGAAGAAGAAAGGCGTTCTTACGGCATAGGTTGTTTGCCGGGCAGTCTTATAGAGGCCATATATGTTGCCCAAGAAAGTAGAGTGGTGAAGGAGGCGTTGGGGGAACATACCTTTAAGCAGTTTATAGATAACAAGCTTATAGAGTGGGATAAGTATAGGGTACATGTGACCCAGTATGAGGTTGATAGATATTTACCTCTGTTATAGTTCTATTGGAGGGGTTTTTTGAAGGTCATTGTGGTAGATGATGAACCTATTATAAGGATGGATTTGAAGGAAATACTAAAGGAACTTGGATATGAGGTGGTAGGTGAAGCATCTGCCGTAAAGGAGATGTTGAGTCTTATAGATGATGTAGTGCCTGACGTCGTTTTGATGGATATAAATCTTTCTGATGGAAATGCTTTGACCGTAGCAAAAGATGTTGCGAAGAGGGCGGCACTTGTAGTTATCACAGCCTATGCAAATAAGGAATTTATAGAAATGGCAAAAGATGCGGGTGTTGTAGGTTACCTTGTTAAGCCTTTTGGAAAAGAAGATGTATATACAGCCGTGGAAATAGCTGTCCATAGCTACAGGAAGTTGAAAGTGACAGAAGAGAGATTAAGAAACAGGAAACTTATAGAGCGTGCTAAAGGTATAATAATGCAGAAACTTTCTATCAGTGAAAGTAAGGCGTATAGATACCTTCAGAAGTTATCTATGGATAGTGGTAAGAGCATGAAGTCTATTGCAGAGGAGATTATAGACAGGTATGGATAGTTCTGATTTTGTATCTGAGGTCTACCATAGGGTAAAGAACAATTTGCAGATGATATGCAGTATGTTGAGAATGCAGATGAGAGAAACGGAATCTGTAGTTGCAAAAGAGTCTCTGGCAGAGGCAATACGTCGTATTGCCTCTTTGTCTATATCCTATGATCTCATGTCGAGTATGGGGAATGTGGATTTATTTCTCCTTTTCAAGAGAATACTTGAGGACCATATAGCCTTTTCGTTAATGCCCGGTCAGAGGATAGAGTTCGAGGTTGTGGGAGATAAGGTAAAAGTGCCGCCCTCTGTTAATCCTGTTCATCTCTCTGTAGTTATGAGTGAACTTGTAATGAATGCGATAAAACACGGATTTCGCCAGACGAGAGACGGTAAGATATTAGTTGACTATCATAGAGAAGGCACTTATATGGTTGTAAGGATTAAGGATAACGGTGTAG
>JAGHAJ010000157.1 GCA_021161545.1 Synergistota bacterium
GCAGATGGAGGGCATTATATAAAACTCTCTGATGTAAGGTATGGTGTCAAGATGCTCAAAGAGCTGAATAGAATGCAGAGCTCTATACAGACGACTGTTAGGGGTAAGCCTATAAGACCACGTACGGAAGGTCAGAGAGAATATGTGAGGTGTATCCAGGAGAATGATATTGTCTTCGCAATAGGCCCTGCGGGAACGGGAAAAACATACATAGCAGTGGCAATGGCAGTTAGGGCGTTAAAGAAAAAGCAGATCTCGAGGATTATACTCGTGAGGCCTGCGGTAGAAGCAGGAGAAAAGCTTGGTTTTTTGCCAGGAGACCTGCAAGAGAAGGTTGCTCCATATCTTAGACCACTTTACGATGCCCTTTATGATATGCTTGAAATAGAGCTCTTTCAGAAGTATCTTGAAAGAGGAACGATTGAAGTTGCACCTCTGGCTTATATGAGGGGTAGAACACTGAATGATTCTTTTATTATACTGGATGAAGCCCAGAACACTACACCTGAACAGATGAAGATGTTTTTGACCAGACTTGGATTTGGTTCTAAAATGGTGATAACAGGAGATATCACTCAGATAGATTTGCCTCAGGGGAAAGGTTCAGGTCTTGTTTTAATCCAGAATATACTTAAAGGGATAGATGGAATTGCCTTTGTATATCTGACTGATAGGGATGTAGTTAGACATGACCTTGTTCAGAAAATAATAAAGGCGTATGAGAAATATGAAAATCAAAGCGAATAGCATCTTTGGGAAAATACCTAGATACATCCTTATAGCTATATGCTGTGAAATTTCTATAGGGACTATAATGGTTTCTACATTCCTGTTTAGGAACTACAGCCTTATAAAGATTGGACAACCTTCACCTTATACGATTGTGGCTCCATATTCTGTCAGCGTTGTTGATACCGAGGAGACCAAGAGATTGCAACAACAGGCACTTGCGAATGTTAAGGAAGTTTACTCGCTTGATGCTACAGTCCTTCCGATTTCGGAAGCCAAGTTAAGGAGCTATCTTGAAAGCAAAGGGATTAAGGAAAATACCAAGGAATGGAAGGCAGCTTTCAATTTGTTAAGGCAGAGTATGAAAAGAGGTATATATCCTTGGGAACTGGAGGATGTCATTAAGTCTATACAAAACAGGATAGATGGAATGAATGTCCCTGAAAATGTAAAACCTGTGCTTAAGGAGAGTTTGAGGCTCTCCTTGGCTACCAATGTTTTGCCTGACAAAGATAAGACTGCAGAGCTAAGGCTTATGGTCAAGAAAAGGGTAGGAAATGTAACTTATAGGGTGGTAAAGGGGCAGGTTGTTGTCAGAAAGGGTGATATTATTGGAAGAAAGGAGATGCTTATTCTCAGAGCCTTAAATATCCTTCCTCCTCACTTTCCTTACCTGCGAGTAGGGGCAGTTTTTGTTTTTGTGCTTATCCTTACTTATGTGCTTTATGTGTATTTGAAGAATGAACACTCTCTGCTTCTTGAGTCTGCTTCCACTCTGCTGTTTATATCTGTTGTCACTCTTATTGCTATGGTTGTAACAAGGTTTACAGCCGTCTTATCTTCATTTTTCATACCTACTGCATTTGTTGGTATGATGATAGCCGTGCTGCTGAATAAGAGACTTGGTGTGTTTCTCTCGATAGTTGCTTCGCTTGCAGTTGCCATGATGCTGGATGGAGACATATTGATATTTTCTATGTGTGCTCTTGGTAGTGTAGTTGGGGTTTATCTTTCTGGTGAAGCAACGCAGAGGATTGACCTTATAAGGGTTGGTATCTCTGTTGGTATAGTTAATATCTTGGTGGTATTCATTGGGGGTATGATTCCCGGTGAAAATATAGTAAGGATAGTTTCTGCTTCGTTATGGGCAGGAGCAGGGGGTATATTAACTGCGGTAATGGTTAGTAGTATGTTACCCCACTTTGAGAGTGCCTTTGGGCTTATTTCGAATATAAGGTTGTTAGAGCTTGGTATGCCAGACCAACCGTTATTAAAGCGCTTGCAGATAGAGGCTCCTGGAACATATCATCATAGCTTGAATGTAGCAAATCTTGCTGAAGTAGCTGCGAAGGCAGTTGGTGCAAATGCTCTTCTTGCCAGAGTGGGTGCCTATTATCATGATATAGGTAAACTCAAGAGGCCAACCTTCTTTACCGAGAATCAGGGAGAAGGCTTTGAGAATCTTATGGAGACTATCATGCCTAACCTGAGTATTCTGGTTATAATAAACCATGTGAAGGAAGGGATAGAGCTCGCCAAGAAATATAAACTTCCTTCTCCTATTATAGATTTTATAGCTCAGCACCATGGTACGGGTGTGATAGGGTATTTCTATAGTAAGGCAAAGGAGGATTTAGGAGAGGCTAATGTAAATAAGGATGATTTTAGGTATCCGGGACCAAAACCTAAGACGAAAGAGACTGCTATAGTGATGTTGGCTGATTCTGTGGAGGCAGCTGTGAGGTCGTTGGAGAATAAGAGCCCTGCAAAAATAGAGAACATGGTGAGGGATATAGTCAGGAGCAAGCTCGAAGATGGACAGTTAGATGAAAGCGACTTGAAGTTTACGGACCTCCAGAAGGTAATCAAGGAATTTACAAGAGTTCTGACGAGTATGTATCACTCGAGGGTAAGGTATCCTGAAGAGGGTGAGAAAGGTGCTTAAGATTGTTTATAACAGGGATGTTAGTGGAGTAAACTTTAGGCTTTTGGAGGAGAAGCTGCAGCACATATGGCAGAAAGAGATAGGAAGAGGGTGTAGAGAACTTTCTGTATCGTTTGTTGAAGAAGGTGAGATGAGGAATATGAATAGAACTTACAGGGGGAAGGATTCACCAACAGATGTGCTAAGTTTCTCTTTCTTGGAAGGATTTGAGCAACCTGTGCCAGAAGATATGTCCTGTCCACCTATAGGAGAGATCATTGTTTGCACGGATATTGCTGAGGTAGAGGCACGGGAGTATGGTGAGACACTCCATCAGGCTATAGAGAGATTAGTAGTGCATGGATTTTTACATATATTAGGTTATGAGCATGAAGGTGTTGATGGTGAGTTAGCTAATAGGATGCGTGAAAAGGAAAGGGAGTATCTGGAAAGATGAACGTGTATATCTTGTGGCTTGTGATCCTTGTGCTTCTGAGTGGCTTATTTGCTGCTTCTGAAACGGCTCTTACCTCAGTAGGTAGAGCAAAGGCTGTGAAGCTTATGAGAAGGAGTAAGGGAAAGCTTAAGGAGAGAGCATGGAAGGAATGGATAGATAATCCCCAGTATATGCTTACCGTCATACTTATAGGTAATAATGTGGTGAACATAGTTGCGTCTGCTATATCTACAAAATTGAGTCTGATGTTGTTTCCTTCCAAAGGTATAGGGGTGGCAGTAGGAATAATATCGTTCCTCATACTCACATTTGGAGAGATAATGCCAAAAGGAGTTGCAATACACTATGCTGATACTATATCCAGTATGGTTATACTGTTTACGTACTTTCTTGGAGTGGTCCTCTTTCCAGTGGTAAAGGTCTTGACTGTCTTTAGTTTCGGTATTTTGTCTCTGGTTGGGGTTAAGATGGATAGAAGTATTCCATTTATAACATCTGAAGACTTGCAGAGCATGATGATGTATGAAGATTCACCCGGGTTTGAGAGTGAAGAGCGTAAGATGATTAGAGGAGTAATAGAGTTTAAGGACCTTGTTGTCAGAGAAGTGATGATACCGAGAACGGATATGGTGTGTATAGAGTCTGGGACCACCGTAAGGGATGCTATTGAAATAGCTATAAGAGAAGGTTTTTCGAGATTTCCGGTTTACGAAGATAATGTAGACAATATAAAGGGTATCCTGTATGTAAAAGATATGATAAGGATAGTTGATAAACCTGAACTTATGGAGCACAATATAGAGGAGTTTGTTCGTGAACCATATTTTGTTCCAGAAACCAAGAGGGTCAAAGAGCTATTTAATGAATTTAGGGAAAAGAAACTACATGTGGCAATAGTGGTGGATGAGTTTGGTGGCACCTCCGGTATAATAACCATGGAAGACATACTTGAAGAGATTGTTGGGGAGATAGAAGATGAATTTGACAGGCAGTTGAGGCAGGTGCGGGCTGTAGGAAAGGGAGTTTATATGGTTGATGCCAGGTTGCATGTGGACGATTTGAGGGATATAATCCATATTGAGTTACCGAAGGGAGAGGATTTTGATACAGTTGGTGGTTTCCTCCTGGAGAGGTTTGGAAGGATCCCTAATATTGGAGATAAATTAGTTTATGGTAATGTGGAATTTGAAGTAGTTGATGCAAATCCCAAGAGGATAAAAAGAATAAGGATAAAAGTCATGGAGAGGGGAGATACAAAAGAACATGGGCAAGTTTAGGAAGTATTTTCTCACCGGTGTTGCTGTTACGGTTCCTGCTCTTGTAACTATATGGGTAGTGTATAAACTCCTTAAACTGACAAATGAGACATTTTCTCCTTGGGTTATTAGGTTTGTTGGTAGGGATATACCCGGTTTGAGTGTAGCTTTTCTTGTGGTAATCATACTTATAATAGCCCTTATAGGTATGCTGGCATCTCACTGGGTTGGTAAAAAGTTTGTAGATCTGACAGAGTCAATATTTGCGAGGATACCGATTGTGAGGGTTGTGTATCTTACACTGAAGCAGATAGCGGACGTGCTAACGATAGACAAAAAAGGGGCGTTATTGAAGGCGGTTCTCGTTGAGTACCCTCGTAGAGGTATATATACGATTGGCTTTGTTACGAGTGAATGTGCTGTGAATGTTGCAGGTAGAGATGAAGGTATGGCAACAGTGTTTATCCCTACAACCCCCAACCCAACTTCAGGTATGTTGATGCTGCTCCCTGTAAGAGATTTGATACCTTTAAATATCTCCGTTGAGGATAGTCTGAAACTTGTTGTTTCTGGAGGTGTGCTTGCACCACAGATATGGGGGAAATACAAAGACAATGAATAAGA
>JAGHAJ010000066.1 GCA_021161545.1 Synergistota bacterium
AGAAGGAGTTCATCATAGTCTGAAAGTGCAACCATGAGATTCACACCTATAACACCATTACTCATCTTCCTTGCTTTCCTTATTTCTTTTCTTAGAGCTCTCTGGTTGGCCTCCCTATAATTAGTACTAATATCAGACTCCAGCATTCCTATACCTGCTGCACCTATTACTCCGATTCCTCCCTCATTCGCCACTGCTGAGGACAAACGGGAAAGCGATATACCAACACTCATACCTCCCTGAATTATAGGAAGCCTTACCTCTAAATCACCTATCTTCAAATGCGGCATCATTTTACTCAAAAACTTCACTTCCTTCCATCAATTTAAAAAGCCAATCGATAAAAACCTTGAGAGAACTATCACACTCGCCGTATAAGTTGTTATACTCACCACAAACATGATATCCTTAAAATTAAACCTAAGTTCGTTCAGTTTACTTCTCTTACTCACACTGCCATAGCACCTTGACTCCATAGCAATTGCAAGTTCATCCGCCCTTCTAAAAGCACCAACAAACAATGGCACTAAAACTGGAATATAATTCTTCATTCGCCTTACAATGTTACCCGATTCAAAGTCCACTCCTCTTGCCATCTGAGCCTTTATTATCTTGTCTGTTTCCTGCGCAAGTGTAGGTATAAATCTTATTGCAATACTCATCATCATGGCTATATCTTGTGCGTTCCTTCTCACATAAGGAACAAGAGATAACAAATATTCTATACCAGAGGTAAGCTCCGTAGGCGAAGTCGTCAATGTAAGAAGGCTTGCAAAGGCAACAAGAAAAAATATCCTGAGTATAATAAGTGTACCCATGCTTAAACCCTCTTCTGTCATCTTAAGAAAGTGCCACTGCCATATCACCCTACCAGGTGTGAGAAACAAGTTCAACACAAATGCAAACACAACCAAAAATACAACGGGCTTCAGCCCTTTCCACACAAATCTAACAGACAGCTTAGATAGGAAAATAAGCGTTAGAAGTAGTATCCCCCACGGGATAAAGAAATCCAACCGCACAGTCAGAAACACACCTACCATTAGTAAGAATAAGGCAACTATTTTACCACGTGGGTCAAGCCGATGAATAAAGGAATTTACAGGTACATACTGACCAAAAGATATGTTAGAAAATATACTCATCTATCTGATCACCTCTGCTATCTCAACAGCAAGCTCGTGCAGGTCAAACACTGGAAATGGTACCTCAACTTTACACCTCTTCTTTATTGCATCCGCTATCTTTAGCGTCATCGGAAAGTCTATACCAAAGCTAATTCCCCTATCATAAAATTCCATAAAAACTTGATGTGGGGTCCCATGAGCAACTACTCTACCTCTACTAAGGACTACCATCTTATTAGCCTCGGCAACAACCTCACCTATATCATGAGTAACTATTATAACAGTAGTTCCACTCTTCCTTATATTACGGAGTCTCACCAGTAACTCTCTCCTACTGACAGGATCCAACCCAGCAAGGGGTTCATCAAGAGCAAGGTAAGAGGGTTTCATAGCAAGAATAGAAGCTATAGCTATCTTCCTTCTTTCACCTCCACTGAGATCAAAAGGATAAGCATCCTTCAACCTATCATAATCTATGCCAACCATTTCACACGACCACCTGACAATGGCACTTATTTCTTCAATCTCGACCCCCATATTCTTGGGACCAAATGCAATCTCATTGTAAATACTGTCCTCAAAGAATTGGTCTTCCGGATACTGAAAGACCATACCTACCTTCTTTCTAATCTTATGTCTACTCTCTTTCACACCAGTATCTATCCCATCTACAATTACCCTTCCAGATGTAGGTAACAACAAAGCATTCAAGTGCTGCAGCAAGGTGGACTTTCCCGAACCTGTAGAACCTACTATTAGAAAAAAATCCCCTTCTTGAATACTAAGGCTAACACCGTCCAATGCCCGGGATTCAAAAGGGGTATCCTGCATATAAACATAACTAACAGATCTTACTTCTATGGGCATAACTCCACCATCAGGTCTTCTATAGTAAGAGGCATCCTCTTAAAACTATAACCCATTTTTCCCAGCATCTGTGCAAGTCTCGGCACAGCTGGAAGTTCAAGTCCCACTTGCTCTATCTCATCCACCATCGAAAACACTTCATAAGGAGAACCATCCATTACGACTCTCCCTTCATTCATTACAGCAACTCTATCAGAAAACACAATCTCCTCCATTATATGTGTTATATAAACTATTGTAATACCTAAATCCTCTCGCAAACGACGAATAACAGAAGCTATATCTTTCCTACCTGCAGGGTCAAGCATAGTCGTAGGCTCATCAAATACGATACATTCCGGTTCCATTGCCAGAACGCTTGCTATCGCAAGCCTCTGCTTCTCCCCACCTGAAAGAGCGTAAGTAGGCCTCTTCTCCATTCCACCAAGGCCCACAACCTTCAACGATTCCTTTACCCTCTTTTTTATCTCACATGAAGGATAACCCAGATTTTCCAACCCAAAAGCAACTTCTTCCTCAACAACAGAGGAAACTATCTGATTCTCCGGGTTCTGAAACACCATTCCTACCTTTTTCCTTATATCCCACAGACGCGATCTATCATTTGTGTCGATACCATCTACCACTACCCTTCCCTCCGAAGGTAGAAGGATAGCATTAAAATGCTTCGCAAGGGTAGATTTCCCTGAACCATTAACCCCTATAATAGAAAAAAACTCACCTTTTCTTATATGCAGATTAATATCATCCAGAACCTTCCTGCCCTCTCCATAATAACTAAAAGAGAGGTCCATAACCCGGATCATCCTACACCAGTTCTATTAATGATGTTGGAGCACCATCACCTTTTCTAAAACCTACTTTAACTATCCTGGTATACCCCCCATGCGCATTATCCCTATATTTAGGAACTATCTCATCAAAAAGCTTCTTTACTGCCTGTTTTGAAGGTATAATCTCCACAACCCATCTACGAGTTGCAAGGTCACTATTTTTGGTAGCTCTATCTATTATCTTATCCACCATCCTCTTAAGCTCTTTTGCCCTCGTATCAGTAGTAACAACTCTTTCATTCAATATTAGAGAAATCGCCATATTCCTCAACATAAGTCTTCTATGGTCTTTGTTTCTGCGAAGCTTCCTCATAACAAACACCCCTTCTTAAGCATTCTCTCCAAGTTTAAAACCAAGTTTTTCTACTTTCTTTTCAACCTCAGACAAAGATTTCTTACCAAAGTTTCTTATCTTAAGCAGCTCTTCTTTCTTCTTTTTCAGCAAATCCTTAACAGTCTCTATACCTGCTCTCAACAGACAGTTTTCTGCCCTTACAGATAGATCAAGTTCCCTTATCGACATATTCAGCCTCTCAAGCTTTATACTTTCTTCATCAGTACTGTACCTTATCTCAGGTTTCTTGACATTCTCTCTGTCAAACTGCTTATTTATGAAGAGGCCAAAATGCTCTATAAGAACGTTTGCTGCCTCACTTATGGCATCATCTGGTTTTATAGAACCATTTGTCCACACCTCAAGTGTTAACTTGTCATAATTCGTAACCCTTCCAACCCTTGTATCACTGACTTTATAACTAACCTTTCTTATCGGTGAAAATGCTGCATCTATAAGTATAACATCCACGGGGTAGTCAGCAGGCCTCTCCCTATCCCACGGAAGGTAACCATATCCCGTCTTCACATATATCTCCATATTGAGTTCTCCATCTTCTTCAAGAGTAGCAATATGCAGATCCGGATTCTTGATTTCAACCACAGCATTAGGTTCTATATCAGCCGCTGTAATCTCCTTAGGCCCCTTCGCCTGAAGCTTTAATACAACCAGATCATCTGTAAATACAGAGACATAAAGCTGCTTTATATTCAAAATTATATTTATCACGTCTTCAACCACACCATCTATAACAGAAAACTCGTGCAAAACACCATCTATCCTTAATCCAACAACAGCAGCACCCTTAATAGAAGAAAGCAAAACTCTCCTCAAAGAATTCCCAAGAGTAACACCAAAACCAACCTCTAACGGTTCAACGCTTACCCTGCCATAAGTATCGGTAAGCTCCTCAAACACTACGGTAGGATTAATACTACCAGCCATTATTAATCCTCCTCGATCACCTGGAATAGAATTCCACTATCAAACTCTCATCAACAGGAACATCTATCTGGTCTCTGGTAGGCAAACCTAACACTTTTGCCCTAAAGCTTGGAAAATCCAAATCCAACCATCCAGGAATATTTGGAACACTACCTTCTTTAATCTCTCTAAACGGACTCTTGGATTTACTACCTTCCTTAACTTCTATTATATCCCCTGCCTTAACAAGAAACGAAGGAATATTAACCTTCCTACCATTCACAGTAACATGGCCATGTGAAACTATCTGCCTTGCGTGTCTCCTCGAATATGCCCACCCCAACCTATAAACAACATTATCCAACCTTCTCTCCAGTATCTGAAGGAAAGTTTCTCCTGTAACACCCTTTTCTCTGGAAGCCATATCAAAGAATCTCCTAAACTGTTTCTCCATGACTCCATATATTCTACGAACCTTTTGCTTTTCCCTGAGATGTAGCCCATAATCGCTAAGTTTTCTTCTTGCCTGCCCATGCTGACCCGGTGCATAAGAACGCCTCTCAAACGGGCACTTATCCGTATAACACTTATCATGCTTCAAGTACAACTTTTCACCCTGAGCACGACACAATCTACATACAGGTCCTGCGTATCTACCCATTTCAAATCCTCCTTAAACCCTTCTTCTCTTAGGTGGTCTGCACCCATTATGAGGAATGGGTGTTACATCTTTTATCATGTTTACATGCAAACCCGCAGACTGTAAAGCCCTTATCGCTGCCTCTCTACCAGCCCCCGGTCCCTTAACATATACATCTATACTTCTCATACCATTTTCCACAGCCTTATTAGCAGCCTGCGTGGCAGCCAGTTGCGCCGCAAATGGCGTGGATTTTCTTGAACCTTTATAGCCTACTGTACCAGAGGAGGACCAGCAAACTACATTCCCCTCTTTATCAGTTATAGTTATAATAGTGTTGTTAAAAGTGGATTGAATATGAGCCACCCCATAAGCAACATTCTTTTTTTCTCTTCTCTTTTTCCTCCCAGCTGCTTTTTTCTTTGCCATAAGTCAACCTCCTTTTCGCTATTTCTTTCGCCTTGCACCTACAGTCCTTCTTGGACCCTTCCTCGTACGGGCATTCGTCCTTGTCCTTTGCCCCCTGACAGGAAGCCCCATTTTGTGCCTCAACCCTCTGTATGTTCCCATATCTATGAGACGCTTTATACTCATAGCAACCTCTCTTCTGAGGTCACCTTCTACCTTATAGTTAGCTTCTATATATTCCCTTAACCTCGCAACCTCTTCTTCTGTCAGGTCCTTTACTCTCTTATCCGGGTCTACTCCCGTACCCGCTATAATATCTTTTGCACGAGAGAGCCCAATACCATAAATATATGTGAGTGCAATCTCTATACGCTTATTTCTTGGTAAATCAACACCTGCAATACGAGCCATCAAGCAAATACCTCCTTCACTATATTATCCCTGTCTCTGCTTATGACGAGGGTTCTTGCATATAACCATAACAACACCTTTTCTCCTTATTACTCTACACTTCTCACATATGGGCTTAACAGAGCTCCTAACCTTCAACGCCAATCACTCCTTCATAATTTAGTATCTATATACAATTCTTCCTTTAGATGGGTCATAAACCGAAATCTCTACCTTTACTTTATCCCCTGGTAAAATCTTTATAAAGTTCATCCGCATCTTGCCACATATATGTGCTAAAATCTTGTAACCATTATCCAGCTTTACCCTAAACATAGCATTAGGCAGCGTCTCCACCACAGTCCCAACAACTTCAATAAAGCCCGGTTTGGACATATAACAAACTACCCCTCCTTTTCATACAACTTCTTGATAAAATTGTGTATCTCCTCATCCCTAACTAAACCTCCCCTTTGCAATCTATTCTTTATATCAAGATTTACCACATTTGTCAACTGTATATGCAAAATATTTTTCCTCTTAGGCCTTCTCAACTTTCTACTGAAACCGTCCACCAACAAAAGCATCCTACCTTCCACACCAACAACCATATAAAGTCTGCCTTTGTCCCTACCAGCTATTGACTTAACTACCTGTCCTATTGATACATCTCTCAACTTGTATCACGGCCTACTCAATATTTCCGTCCTGTCTTCCATTATAGCTATAGTATGCTCAAAGTGCGCAGATAGACTGTGATCTGCTGTAACTACAGTCCATCCATCATTCCTGGTCTTAACCTCAAAGCCACCAGCGTTAACCATTGGCTCTATAGCTATTGTCATACCTGGCCTCAAAAGAGCCCCTTTACCCCTTTCCCCATAGTTAGGCACCTGTGGTGGTTCATGAAGTTTCCTCCCTATACCATGCCCCGTATAGTCACGGACAACGGAAAATCCATGCTTTTCAACCCACTGCTGAACAGCATATCCTATATCTCCCACTCTATTGCCAACAACCGCAGCTTCTATACCCTTATACAAAGACTCCTCTGTTACCTGCAACAACTTCCTTGCCTCAGGAGAAACCCCTCCCACAGGAACAGTTATAGCTGCATCACCATAAAAACCCTTCAATATTACACCTGCATCTATACTAACGATATCTCCCTCTTTAATCACCCTTTTAGGTGAAGGTATACCATGCACTACCTCATCATTTATAGAAATACATACTGTTGCCGGATATCCCATATAGCCCTTAAATCCCGGCACTGCACCATGTTTATGTATAAACCTTTCCGCCTGATGATCCAGATAGGCAGTTGTCACTCCAGGCCTGACAATACCTGCAAGATACCGCAACAAGAGTGCAACAATCCTATTACTCTCTCTTAAGTACTTTATCTCTTGATTGGTTTTTATAACTATTGCTGTCATACTCTAAGTAACCTCAATTAGAGCAATGTCTCTTAATATAATCTGCTATCTCCCGCGCGTTCTCCACGGCATCCCTGTTTGCATCTATGTCCACTAATAACCCTTTTTCCCTGTAAAAATCTATAAGCGGAGCTGTTTGTTCCCGATAAACCCTCAACCTCATCCGTATCGTCTGCTCTCTGTCATCATCCCTCTGATAGAGTTCTCCCCCACATATATCACATACACCTTCCACCTTTGGTGGGTGATTCTTAATATGGTATATAGCCCCACACTTTTTACAAACCCTTCTACCACTTAGCCTTTCAATAACAACATCCTCCGAGGCATCCAAAAGAAAGACACAATCTATCTGCGTCATCTCCTGTAGTGCTTCGGCTTGGGCTATAGTCCTCGGAAAGCCATCAAATATAAACCCTTTTGCGGAATCATTAGTAGCCATATACTCCTTCACTATTCCAATAATAACATCATCAGGTACAAGTTCACCCCTATCCATATAGTCCTTTGCCTTAATACCCAATTCTGTTCCTTCCTTTACCGCTCTCCTCAATATATCACCTGTACTCAACGGCACATAACCACACTCATCATGTAACATAGAAGCAACTGTTCCCTTTCCTGCACCTGGTGGCCCTATAAAGATTGCATTAATCATCGCCCCACACCTCTAATCATATTCTAAACAGCGGCCTTCCTTTTTGTTTCCTCATAAAGCCCTCGTAATGCCTCATAATCAGCTGCGCTTCTATCTGATGCACAGTTTCAAGTGCTACACCTACCATTATCAGTAAGGATGTTCCACCAAAGTAAAAGGTTGTTATATTTGCAGCACGTGTGAGTATCAACGGCAAAACTGCAACTCCAGCAAGAAATACAGCCCCGCCCAGCGTTATCCTTGCTAAAACTTTATCTATATACTCCGCCGTTGGCTTGCCAGGCCTTATCCCAAGAATAAAACCTCCATATTTTTTCATGTTGTCTGCCATTTCAGTCGGATTGAAAATTATTGCCGTGTAGAAATAAGCAAAGAATATAATCAACGCTGCATACAAAATAACATAGACCACACTGGATGGACTGAAAAGATAAGCAATCTTTTTCGCCATATCACCAGTAAAAAATTGAGACACAGTAGCAGGAAACAGCAAAACAGAAGAGGCAAATATAATAGGAATAACGCCGGATTGGTCCACTTTCAAGGGTATAAAAGTACTTTGCCCCCCATATATCTTTCTACCAACAACCCTCTTCGCGTATTGAACGGGTATTCTCCTTTGTGCTTCCTCAACAGTAACTATACCTGCAACCACAGCAACAACAACAAGGATAAAGAAAATAAACACGATAGAATTCATTTCACCAACCTTTATCAATGAGATAGTTCTTGTTATGGAACTCGGCATTCTCGCAACAATACCAGCAAATATTATAAGTGAGATGCCATTACCAACCCCTCTATCAGATATCTGTTCACCTATCCACATAAGCAAAACAGAACCTGCTGTTAAAGTAATAACCATCATCAATCTCCACGACATCGAAGTATCCTTCAAAACACCAAGGTGCTGAAGCCAGTAAGACATCCCAAACGCCTGAATTGCTGCCAAGAAAACCGTTGCATATCTCGTATATATTGTTATCTTCTTTCTACCTTCTTCACCTTCTTTAGAAAGTTTCTCTATCGATGGAACAACAACGGTAAGCAACTGCATTATTATAGAAGCATTAATATAGGGTATAACTCCGAGTGCCATTATAGAGAATCTCCTCAAGGCACCCCCTGCAAATATATCCAGAAAACCAAGTACACCTCCATGTGAGAAAAGCTTTCCAAGCGCAACCGTATCAACCCCAGGTGTTGGAACATGTGCACCGAATCTGTAGATAGCCAACATTACAAGGGTAAACATTATCCTATTCTTCAAGTCCGGTATTCTAAAAAGGTCTCTTAAAGCTTCAAACAACTTTATACCACCTCAGCTTTTCCACCAGCTTTTTCTATTTTATCTACAGCTGATTTACTGAATGCATGTGCCTTCACGGTTAGTTTCTTCTGCAACTCCCCTCTACCCAATACTTTTATTCCATCATTAATCTTCTTTACAAGGCCCGACTTTACCAATGTCTGAATATCAATCACAGTTCCATCTTCAAATCTATTAAAATCCTCAACATTAACTATAGAAAAAACCCTCGCAAATCTTGCATTGTTAAAACCTCTCTTTGCCACTCTTCTATAAAGCGGCATCTGTCCACCCTCAAAACCTCTTCTTACACCACCTCCAGAGCGTGCCTTCTGCCCTTTATTACCCCTGGTAGATCTCGTACCATGCCCAGACCCAGGTCCTCTTCCAACTCTCTTAGGTTTCTTCCTGCTACCAGGTGCCGGATAAACATCTGAAAGCTTCATACTGCATTCCTCCCTACGAAATCTCTTCAACTTTTAAGAGATGAATAACTTTATTTATCATACCTCTCATCTGAGGCGTGTCTTCAACAATTCTACTATCCCATAGCCTATGTAATCCAAGCGCCCTTATAGTATCTCTCTGATCTTTAGGATATCCTATAGCACTTCTCGTCCACGTTATCTTCAACCGCATTCCTATTCCCCCTATTCCGCTTTACCTCTAAGTGCCATAACTTCTTCTCTTGTTCTTACCTGTTTTAATGCCTCAATGGTAGCTCTTGCCACATTTATGGGATTAGAAGTCCTCCCTATAGACTTTGCCAAAATGTCTCTTATACCAGCAAGCTCAAGAACAGCTCTAACAACACCACCTGCTATAATACCTGTCCCCTTAAAGGCAGGTTTTAAAAGAACTTCAGCAGCACTGTATTCCCCAATAACATCGTGGGGTATAGTTGTACCATGTCTCTTAACCTCTATGAGATTCTTCTTTGCGTCTTCTACTGCCTTTCTAATTGCCTCAGGGACTTCCCTTGCCTTTCCAAGCCCAACCCCCACGTATTTTTCTTTATCACCAACCACAACAAGCGCACTAAATTTCAGCCTCTTCCCACCTTTAACAACCTTCGTAACCCTATTAATGCTAACAACCTGCTCTTTGAGTTCCAAACCTTCTGTCTCTATGTTCTTAACCATTTCCTTCTCCCCTTCTCAAAATTCGATTCCACACTCTCTCATAGCATCTGCAAATGCCTTGACTCTGCCGTGGTATTTGCTTCCACCTCTATCAAACTTTATCCTTCTTATCCCGAGTTCACGCAACCTTTCACCCAAAATTTTACCAACTCGTTTAGCTGCTTCCATGTTTCCCCTGTAGGGAAGTTCACCTCTAAGTTCAAGAGAAGATGCGGAACACAAGGTTACACCTCTTATATCATCTATTGCTTGAGCATGAATATTCGCTAAACTCTTAAACACTGAAACCCTCGGCACATCGGATGTTCCACTTATATATTTTCTTATTCTCCTATGTCTTATTATCCGCATTGTATTTCGAGATCTATTCCTGGTCACCCTATATTATCCCCCTTTCTTAAGTAGCAGCTTTACCTACTTTCCTTATTACATACTCTCCCACATACCTGATACCTTTACCTTTATACGGTTCTGGTGGTCTAAATGCCCTGATATTAGCTGCTATCTGTCCAACTCTCTCCTTGGAGATTCCTTCAACTTTTATAATATTGCCTTCCACACTAATACTCACATCATCAGGTATAGGAAAGTTTATAGGGTGTGAATAGCCAAGATTCAGTACAAGTGTCTTCCCATCCACTCTAGCCCTATAACCAACCCCTATAATCTCCAGGTTTTTAGTAAAGCCTTGGGAAACCCCTATAACCATATTGTTAACAATTGCTCGCGTAAGTCCATAAAAGGCTTCCAACTTCCTTGCCCTTTTCCTGCCACCTATCTCCATCTTTTTCACTCTCAAAACATTATCATTTATATCAACAGTAATACCCTCAGGTATTGTAAAAGATAAGACCCCTTTCAGGCCTTTTACCTCTATTTTGCTACCATCAAGTCTGACATTAACACCACTCGGTAAAACTATCGGTTGCTTCCCAACATGCGACAAAGCACACACCTCCTACCATATATAGCAAAGGACTTCTCCTCCAACACCTCTTCTGTATGCCTCCTTGCTACTCATAATCCCCTTGGACGTAGAGAGTATAGCAATACCAAGACCATTTTTTATAATGGGCATATCCTTTCTCTTCACATAAACCCTTGCACTCGGCTTGCTAACCCTCTTAAGGCTATTTATTATCTTCTCATTGTTAGGCCCATACTTAAGATATATCCTTATCTTCGGAGGCTTTTCATTCTTTATAATCTTGAAATTTCTTATATATCCCTCTTTCCTCAAAACCCTTGCTATAGCAACTTTCATCTGGGAAAGAGGTACATCAACCGTTTCACCATTATTTATGAGGACATTCCTCATCCTTGTAAGCATATCTGCTATCGGATCTGTAACTACCAAACTTTCACCCCCTCCTCTTTATAAAATACTACCAGCTACTCTTAGTTACACCAGCAATTTTGCCATCAAGCGCCATTTTCCTGAAACATATCCTACACATACCAAACTTTCTCATATAAGCCCGTGGCCTTCCACATATAGGGCACCTATTATATTTCCTCACCTTGTATTTGGGCTCCCTTTTTGCCTTCACCATCATAGCTTTCCGCGCCAACAACATCACCTCTTTAAGGTTTTCTAAAAGGCATACCCATCAACTCAAGAAGGGCATGTGCCTCTTCATCAGTATTAGCAGTTGTAGAAATTGTGATACTCATTCCCCGTAGCTGAACTACCTTATCATAGTCAATCTCCGGAAAGATGAGCTGTTCCCTTATACCAATCGTGTAATTACCTCTACCATCAAAAGACTTGGGAGAAACCCCCCTAAAGTCCTTTATCCTCGGCAAAGCAAGACTGATAAACCTGTCCAGAAATTCATACATGTGTTCCCCTCTTAGCGTCACCTTACACCCAATCCTCATACCTTTTCTAAGTTTAAAACCAGCTATTGATCTTTTTGCCCTCGTCACAACAGGATATTGCCCTGTTATTGTAGCTATCTCTTCGATAGCGCTATCAAGCAGTTTTGCATTAGTCTTTGCATCCCCAACACCTACATTTATAACAATCTTCTCTATCTTAGGCACCTGCATAATATTTTTGTACCCAAACCGCTTCATCATCTCCGGAATTACATTGTTTTTATACCTATCCTTTAAGCGAGACATTACACCCAATTACCTCCTTAAATATTGTCTATAACCTCACCACATTTCCTACAAACTCTAACCTTTCTGCCATCTTCCAGATATCCCTTTCTAATTCTCGTGGGCTTTCCGCAGGAAGGACAGACTACCATCACCTTAGAAGCATAAATGGGTGCTTCCTGCCTGACAATCCCTCCCTGTGGATTCTTGTCAGTAGGTCTCTGATGCTTCTTCACATAGTTTATCCCCTCTACTATAATCTTGCCAGTAGAAGGGAAGACCTTTAAGACTTTCCCCTCTTTACCTTTATCCTTGCCAGACAAAACCTTCACACGGTCATTCTTTTTAACAAATAAGCCCATCAGGATTCCCCCTAATTACACTACTTCTGGTGCAAGAGATATTATCCTCATAAAGCGCTTCTCTCTCAATTCCCTTGCCACAGGTCCAAATATTCTCGTACCTTTTGGTTCCTTATTATTATCTATGATAACTGCTGCATTATCATCAAAACGAACATAACTCCCATCCTTTCTCCTTACTTCTTTCGCTACCCTCACTATAACAGCCTTCACAACAGTTCCCTTGGGTATATTGGAATTCGGTATAGCCTCTTTAACAGAAGCCGTAATAATGTCACCCAGAGAACCATACCTTCTATGACTACCCCCATGCACATGTATACACATTATTTTCTTTGCACCAGAATTATCTGCCACGTTAAGCATTGTCTGAAGCTGTATCATCTCCACTTCCCCCTTCAACAACTGCCCTTTCCAGTATCTTTGTAACTACCCAGCGTTTCCTTCTACTCAAGGGTCTTGATTCCCTGATAACAACGATATCTCCTTCTCTACACTCATTGTTCTCATCATGTGCCATAAGCTTCGTCACCCTTTTCAGCCTCTTAACATAT
>JAGHAJ010000084.1 GCA_021161545.1 Synergistota bacterium
CTGTATTACAATGGGGTATTGCCCTGAAGAAAACCCTTGTCCTACGCCGCCTAAGATTTAGGGGATGATGAATTGGAAGAGAAAAAGTATGTAGGTGGTCAGGCTGTTATTGAGGGAGTTATGATGAGGAGTCCTCAGCGGGTAGCTGTGGCGGTAAGGTTACCTGATGGGGGTGTAGATGTGTCGTCTTGGAGTAGTGTGCCGTTGCATGCAAGAAATAGTTTTTTTAAGATGCCTTTTGTCCGTGGTATGTTTGTTCTGATTGACTCCTTAGTGTGGGGTATTAAGACACTCAACTATTCTGCAAATAAGACCCTCGAAGAGGAAGAGGAGAAACTGTCCACGAAAGACATAGTACTTTCGGTTGCACTTGCGATTGGAATGGCAGTTGGACTGTTTATAGTTTTGCCTAAACTTGCTGTGACCTTTCTTGTACAAGGTCATTCGATGTTTGTTTCAAATGTTATAGAGGGAGGTATAAGGGTATCATTCTTCATACTGTACATATGGATAATAGGATTAGTGCCTGATATTAGGAGAGTTTTTGAGTATCATGGGGCTGAGCATAAGACCATTATGGCGTATGAGGCTGGTGCAGAGCTAAAGCCACAGGAGGTCATTAATTATACACGCTTTCATCCAAGGTGTGGTACAGCCTTTATTCTTGTTGTTTTGGTAATAAGTATATTTGCTTTTTCACTTATAGACATACATCATAATTTGTGGTTCAGGATATTGGGTAGAGTCATTGTTTTGCCTGTTATATCTGGTGTGTCGTATGAAATTATTAGACTTGCATCCAAGAATAGTACAGTAGCTGCGCTGTTTATAAAACCGGGATTGTGGCTGCAATATCTGACTACGAGGAATCCATCGGAGGATCAGTTAGAAGTGGCTATAGCCTCTCTTAAAGCTGCTTTGGGAGATGAGGAAAAAGATGTGGGAAGCGTTGAAGTCAATAGAGAATCGATATGAAGAGATAGAAAAGAAAATGGAAGACCCGTCCTTAGTAACGAACGTTAGTGAGTTGATGCGTTTGTCGAAGGAAAAGGCAGAAATAGAGGAGATAGTTAATAAGTATAGAGCATATAAAGGTGTTGTTGAAGAGCTGAAACAAACAAGGGAAATGCTCTCTACTGAAGCTGATCCTGAGTTTAGACAGATGGTAGAGGAAGAGATAGGTAATTTGGAAAAACAAAAAGGCAAAATGATTGAAGAGCTGAAGTTTATGCTTATTCCCAGAGATCCGAATGATGAAAAAAATGTAGTGGTGGAGATAAGAGCAGGAACTGGTGGCGATGAGGCAGCCCTCTTTGCAGCTGATCTCTATAGAATGTATATAAGATATGCAGAGAGAAAAGGTTGGAAGGTGGAAATAGTTGAGTTGAACGAAACTGCCATTGGGGGGTTTAAGGAAATAACCTTTTTAGTGGAGGGGAAAGGCGCATATAGTAGGTTGAAGTTTGAGAGTGGAGTCCATAGGGTACAAAGGGTCCCTGTTACCGAAGCAGGTGGAAGGATTCATACCTCTGCGGCTACTGTAGCTATATTGCCTGAAGCAGAGGAGATAGATATAGAGATTAACCCTGATGATATAAGAATAGACACATTTAGAGCCTCTGGAGCAGGGGGGCAGTATGTGAATAGGACTGATTCTGCAGTAAGAATTACCCATTTACCAACAGGAATTGTTGTTAGTTGCCAGGATGAGCGTTCTCAGATAAAAAACAGGGCAAAAGCCATGAAAGTTTTACGTTCACGTCTGTTAGACATGAAAAGAAGAGAGCAGGCGGAAAAGATGGATAATATGAGAAGGGTGCAGATAGGTAGCGGTGATAGGAGTGAAAAGATAAGAACGTATAACTTCCCGCAGAATAGAGTTACGGATCACAGGATAGGCCTCACCCTTTACAAACTTGCGTCGATACTCGATGGGGAGCTTGACGAGTTAATAAATGCACTCATAGCTGCAGAGCGAGCAGAAAAGCTGAAGGCTGTGGTGGAATGAGGATAAGAGAATTGGTTAAATGGTCAAATGATACCTTGCAAAGCTCAGGGAATATTAGCGGTATGGAATCTCTTTATATAGTTGGTGTGCTTCTTGGTGTTGACAGGGCTAACTTGATTGCCCGTATGGATGAATCTATCGATGAGGACATTGAAGATGTATTTAGAGATATAGTTTCAAGGAGGTGTAAAGGTGAGCCTTTGCAATACATACTGGGTTTTGCTGATTTTTGGGGAATGAAACTTAGGGTGTCTCCGGGTGTGTTTATTCCACGAGCAGATACAGAGGTAGTAGTAGAAGTTGCACTAAAATATGCCTCTTTGATGGATAAAAATATTAAGATGATAGACGTGGGTACAGGTAGCGGTAACATAGCTATTGCAGTTGCAAAGGAACTAAAAAACGCAGAAGTTTTTGGCCTTGATATCTCCACACAAGCTGTAGAATTGGCTAAGATTAATGCCAAGATGCAAAAAGTAGATATTGGCTTTTTTGTATCAGATATGTTTTCTTCTCTCCCGGAGAGAGAAGAATTTGATGTGATAGTTTCTAATCCCCCATATATCCCCTCTGTAGAGATAGAGAAATTATCCACTGAAGTTAAGGGATATGAACCCATCTCCGCGCTCGATGGGGGCGTAGATGGAGCTCGTTTTTATAGGCAGCTTTTTAATGAGGCTCTATTTAGACTTGCTAAGGGTGGTATCCTTGTAGTGGAGATAGATCCTAATATAGAGGAAAGGCTTATTGATATGTTGGATGTATTTGAGAGGTTTGAAATTCACAGGGATTTGTCAGGTAACGATAGAGCATTAGTATGTTGGAGGTGAAATTGTATGTCGGAGGAAAAGATTTATGATTTGATAATAGTTGGTGGTGGTCCTGCAGGCCTTTCTGCTGCTATATATGCAAGTAGGGCAAAACTTGATACCCTTGTGCTTGAGAAGAACTTTGTTGGTGGACAGATGGCAAATACAGATATAATAGAGAATTATCCTGGCTTTCCTGATGGTGTTAGCGGCTCTGACCTTGTTAGCAGGATGGAAGAGCAAGCAGAAAAGTTTGGTGCAGAGATAGATTTTGCTGATATAGAAGGAATTGAAGTAGATGGTGCTGTAAAAAGGTTGAGAACCTCAGAGGGAGATTACCTAAGTAGGGCTCTTATAATAGCTACAGGGACCGAACAGAGGAAGTTGGGTGTAAAAGGTGAGGCAGAGTTTACTGGAAGAGGAGTTTCTTATTGTGCAGTGTGTGATGGTGCGTTTTACACGGATAAGGTTATAGCGGTGGTTGGTGGTGGTAATTCTGCTGTAGAAGAAGCTGTATATCTTACCAATTTTGCTTCTAAGGTTTATCTTATACACAGGAGGGATTCTTTAAGGGCTGAGAAGTTGCTTCAAGAGAGGCTGTTTGCGAATGAGAAGATAGAAGTTGTCTGGAATAGTGTGGTCACGGAGATAAAAGGGGATAAGTTTGTTGAGGCTGTTAGCATTAAAAACCTTTTGTCAGGTGAAGTTAAGGATCTGGCTGTATCTGGTGTATTTGTATATGTTGGTGTGGTGCCGAATTCACAGGTGTTTAGAGGTGTTCTGGAACTTGATGAGTGGGGGTATATAAGAACAAACGAGGAGATGGAAACATCTGTGGATGGTGTTTTTGCAGCTGGTGATGTACGAACTTCAGTCTTAAAGCAAGTTATCACAGCAGCGGCTGAGGGAGCGATAGCTGCAACCTTTGCAGAGAAGTACGTGAGAGAGCAGGTTTACTTTGACCAGAATATATCTTCTGGTAAGAGAGTAGTAGTGGTTTATAGTTCCATTACAGATGAGGGGAGAGAAATCGTTAAATGTATGTCTGAGCTTGAAGCAAGCAATGTCATTGCAATAGATGGATATAAAAACAGCAGAATATCCAAGAAACTGAATGTAGAGAAGTTTTCCGCAGTGAGGATCTTTGATAATGGTAAAGAAGTATTTAGTAAGGATGGAGTTGCTGTGCATGAGATAGTAAATATGTTGAAGGAACAGGGGATCGTATGAAGGCAGAGTACCTTGCGATTATGACAGCTGCACTCTGGGGAATAGGGAGCTTTTTTGAAAAAAAGGGACTTTTGCTGGGGCATTTGGCTCCTGGGGTAGGAGCTGTAATACGGACTTCTGTAGCGTTTGTTATCCTGTTCTTATTTGCCCTTCCTCATGTAGGAGATATTACAAAAGCAGGGTATAAACCCATATTGCTGATTGCCATTGGTGGGGGATTACTTGCAGGTGCTCTGGGTATAATCTCGTTTTATGCGGCATTGAAGGTTGGGTCCTTAGGTAGAGTACTGCCAATAGCGTTTACATCTCCATTCTTTGGAGTCTTAGTTGCAGTCATTATGGGGACTGAAACGATAACCATGCGAGTAGCATTAGGGATGTTGTTGACAATATCTGGTATTGTGGTGTTGACATGGAAGTAATAAAGATGTTACCTGAGAATGTACCTATTGTAGTAGATGTTATAAGAGATGGTGGGATTGTGTTATTTCCCACGGAGACTGTGTACGGCATAGGTACAGCCATGGGAAACTTAAAAGGGGTGGAGCAGATATACAAGGTCAAGAAGAGAAATAGAGAAAAGCCATTAACATTGCATGTGGGTAGTTATGCTACTATATATGACGTTGCAGAAGTAAATGATCGTGCAAGTGACTTTATGGAAAGGTTTTTGCCTGGCCCATATACATTGATTCTCCCTTCTAAGGACAAAAGTATCGCTTCAACTATAGGTATAAGGTTTCCAGCACTATCGTTTCTGATGGATGTCTTGAGACGTGTAGGAAAGGGTATGTGGGGGACGAGTGCTAATATCTCTGGTGGAATAAGTCCCTGCAGCTTTGATGAGGTACAAAAGGAAATTCTCAATGATGTAGATATAGCTGTGGACGGAGGAACCACTTACTATAGGAGTGCTTCTACGGTGGTGGATCTTACGGGTGGTACTATTAGAATACTTAGAGAAGGGGCAGGTATTGTATCATGGCTATAGGCATAATGGGTGGTAGTTTTAATCCAATTCATTATGGTCATCTGTTTGCTGCGGAGGAGGCACGAGTCTCTTTTGGGATGAGGAAGGTCGTATTTGTTCCTACGGGCTATCCCTATTACAAGGAAGTGTGTGATATAGCACCAAAAGAGGATAGGTATGTGATGGTAATTATCGCTACTGTGGATAACGACAG
>JAGHAJ010000115.1 GCA_021161545.1 Synergistota bacterium
CCTGCTACCGGGTATGGATATTGCTCCTCTTGTCCTTTCTCTGCAGCCCATTGCGAGTATTACGGATTTTGCCTTTATCCTGAACCTACCGTTTGGGTTGCTTACCGTGAGAGTCCTGTCTTTGCTTAGATTCACGACCATTGTATTTGACATCACATCTACATTGAGTCTTTTAATCTCAGAGAGGTACCTTTCGATGTACTCTGGTCCGGTTAGGTTTTCTCTAAAGTTGTGCAATCCGAATCCGTCGTGAATGCACTGATTAAGTATTCCACCTATTTTGTTTTCTCTCTCTATAAGCAGAAGGTTTTCAATCCCACTTTCCTTCGCACTCACTGCTGCAGCCATACCTGCAGGACCTGCACCAATTATGACGACATCTTTTTCTATCATCTTAACCTCCCACCAAACATCCATGATTCAGGCTTATGCAAGTAAAAATCGCCTGGCTTGAAGCCGAATTCTTTCTCCATTATGGATACTATCTTGGGCAGACAGTATCCGCCCTGGCATCTTCCCATCATTGCTCTGCTTCTGTATTTTATCCCTATAAGGCTTTTTGCCCCTATTGGATTGTTTATTGCGTCAAGTATCTCCTGCTTTGTTATCTTTTCGCACCTGCAGACTATCTCTCCGTAATTGGGGTTATGCTTCACAAGTTTTTCTTTCTCTTCTTCTGTGAGAGGATCAAATCTCTTTACACCTCTGTAGTAGGGGTCAAAGTCTTCCTTTTCTGTTAGTCTTTCTTTGTTTTCTATGATGCCTTTTACCATCTTTGCTATTGCGGGAGCAGCCGTTAATCCGGGTGATTCTATACCAACGAGGTTGATGAAGTTGGGTAGGTCTTCCTTTATGTAGAAGTCCTTGAATCTGCTTTCTCCCGGTGCAATGGGTTTTGCCCTTATACCTGAAAACGCTCTAATAATGTCCTTTTTTGTGAAGTGTGGCCAGAGCTTGTATCCTTCTCTGAAGAGCTTTTCCAGCACTGGCATCGTGCAACTGTAGTCCTCAGGGTCGTCTATGTATTCTGCTGAAGGTCCAATCAGTATAGGTCCTTCTACCGTTGGTGTGATGTGGACACCTAAGTGTCCGCTCACGCCCTTTGCAGGCACCGGGTATATAGGCATGTTTAGTATGGGTGCAAGTTTTTTGTCGAGTATGTAGTATTCCCCCCTGCACGGGTATATCTTGTAGCTTTCCACTCCCATCATGGACGAAAACTTATCGGATAAGACACCAGTTGAATTTATGAGCCATCTCGTATTCAATGCGCCTCTGTTTGTGTGGATGCTAAAGGAGCTACTCTTTTCTACCCATTTGACCTCTGTCTGCAGGAGCACATCTACCCCGTTTCTTGCGGCTGTTTCTGCTGCGGCGATGGTTGCACCGTATGGTGAGAGTATAGCAGTATTCGGTGAATACATTCCCATCATAGCCTGTATGCCGGGCTGCAATTTTTCTATCTCCTCTTTTTTTACTACTTCCAGCTCCACTCCGTTTGCCTCTCCCTGCTCCTTTAACCGGTATAGCTCTTCTACCTCTTCTTTCCTGAATGCTACGAGCAGCTTTCCTGTGGATTTTAAGGGGAAGTGTAGGTATTTTTGGAGCTTTCTCATCATGCGGTTACCTTCTGTGCATAGCTTTGCCTTCAGTGAACCTGTGGGGTAGTAAAAACCAGCGTGCAACACTCCACTATTCCTGCAGCTCGTTCCCAGCCCGACATCACTCTCTTTGTCCAAAAGGGCAACCTTCAGGTGATATCTGGACAACTCGTAAGCAATAAAAGAACCAACGATACCAGCTCCCACTATAGCTACATCATAACTTTGTTTCATTTATCACCCTCCTGTCGAGGAACCTGATATACCGAGTATACTCAGTATACCTTATAGTGGATGGTGTGTCAATACCTTGGTAAGAGAAAGAGGTAAGCACAGCAGAAGGAGGAAAACTGAGTTGCCCGATTGCTTGACGAACTTCTTGAGGAGTTGTGTTCTTATAGCTGGTAGCACAGGTAGCTTTTGTTGGTAGGGATTTACCCTATTTATGTATCGTTCAGCTGTGTGTTAAAACATGTTTTATATATGCTCCCACTTGATAGGTTCTCCTTTAGATATGTCTTTTTTTGCCTTTTTACCGGTAATATGTCTATACATTTCGGCAGGTATAGTTCCTTGTGGTCTTAGAAATGCTAAGTCTTCAAGTTTTATATAAGAACCGGCTTTTATATCCTTTTTTGCGTATATTCCCCGTCTTGTCCAGTAGATATTTTTTCTTTCGTTGATTGTAGGTTTTTTAATACCATTACCAAGAGCAGATTCAAGGTGCCTTATTTCTGTTACCATGTTTTTGAATTCGTCTATGTTGAGCGCAAATGACGCATCTGGTGTGTTCATGTTTTTGTCTATAGTGATATGCTTTTCTATAATAGTAGCACCTAACGAAATAGCGGCGAGGTCCATGGAAAATCCGGGAGAGTGATCGGAAAAACCTACCGGTAGTTTGAAAGCTTCTGCTAAGGTTTTTATAGCAAGAAGGTTCATCTCAGAGTAGGTTGGTGGATAAGAGCTTACACAGTGCAAAAGGGTAATATCTGTGCACCCACCAGATTTAAAGATGTTAATAGCCCTTTCAATATCTCCCAGCGATGACATTCCTGTGGAGATTATGACAGGTTTACCGGTTTTTGCAATTCTCTCGAGGAGTGGGATGTATGTTATATCGCCTGAAGCAATTTTATATCTTCTCACACCTATTTTCTCAAGTATCTCTACATGTTCTGGTGAAAACGGTGTGGACATAAACTCTATACCTGTGCTGTCTGCATATGTTTTAAGTTCTTTGTGCCATTCTATAGGTAATCCCCATAAATTTTGGCTCATTTCCTTGTAGGCAGGATGAGATTTTGATAAGAGAGTGTCTGCTGTGTAGCTTTGGAATTTCACTATATCTGTATTTAGCTCTTTGCATATTTTAATATATGCTTTTGCCATTTGCTTTTTGCCATTGAAGTTGCTCCCAACGTCTGCAATAATAATGACCTTCTTTGTATTCATAAGCTGCTTTTCCCTCCCTGGTTTTGCTAAATAACTTCGTTTATAATTTCGGGTATGAAATATGGGTAGATTAGGGTAGTGTCGAACTATTCCACGGAGGTAATGTCAAGTTTTTTTGTGTCACCCCTCTTTTGTTATTCTTTCTCTCATTCTCCAAACACCTCTTGTATAACATCAGAATATCTAAGTCTCTTCTCCTCAATCATATTCTTGAATTCTTTTGCCAGTTGTGTGATAATCAAATTATTCATGTGTCGGGGATGAGACAATTAATTGGACACTACCCTTTCAAGAGACTGACACAACTAATTGTGCACTACCTTAGGAAGCGAAAATGATAAATGAGATAACCTTTATGTAGTTTTATAGTAAGTCTTGATGGATATGAAAGGTCCTGTGGCGATACTGTGGCGATAGATAATGATGGTGAAAGGAGTGCGGCATTTTGGATGGAAGTGATAAAGGGCTGTTCCTGCTGTTAGATTGCCAGCTATGTATAACATCTGAAAAGGAATTTAAGGGAACTTAAGGAAGAATCGAGCAAAGATGTGTATAGGTGAGTGTTGGAACTACTGATGTGAAGTTAAAAGCAAAGGGGTGTAAAGTGCATGTGAGAAGGAAGGTTATTATCAAGTTTCGAGCCTCTGAAGATGTGGGTCTGGGGCACCTTTATAGATCACTTTCCCTTGCTAAGATTTTGGTGGAGAGAGGGTGTGATGTTGCATGTGCAATTAATGATTTTGATTTATCCAAGGAGGAGCTAAAGGGAAGGGGTATAAGGTGTTTAGTAAATACTGTTAATTCTGAAGAAAAGTTTGTTGATTTTATTATTGAGAAAGAGAGGCCGGATGTACTTGTTTTTGACGATAAATATGTGTATGAGAAAAGGGACTTACTGAAGTGGAAGAAAGACACAAGGCTTGTTTCCATTGACCTTGTGGGTAATGACTATTATTTATTTGATGCGGTTTTGATGCCAAATGCTCATTTTGTTGATAGGTATCCTGGAACTCTAAATGTCTTGTGGGGTCTTGAATATGTAATAATAAATGAAGATGTCAGGGATAGAAAACCTAAAGTTAGTGTACCGAATACAGTGGAAA
>JAGHAJ010000270.1 GCA_021161545.1 Synergistota bacterium
ACAGTATCACAAACATTGGAACTATTGCGAAGACTGAACCTACAGAGAGATCAAACTCTCCTGCAATCATTAAGAATGTTATTCCAACAGTAACTATACCAAGTTCAGCCGATATCGTAAATATGCTTGCAAAGTTAGTAAGCGTCAGGAAATTCTTGGAAATAACTGAAAATACCACAAATACACCCAAAAAGCCTATCAAAGCCCCCATTTCACTGTATCTCATAATCTTATAAACACCCTTTTTACTGTCACTCATATCTATACCTCCGCCAACAATATAGAAGGCTTCCTACCATATGGTAGGAAGCCCCAAAAATTATACCAAGAATATTATCTATAACCCGCTTTAACCGTCTTTTCTACAACTTTTACGTTGCTCTTATCAACAACAGCAGGGCCAGTGAGAACCGTTCCGTGAGGTATTAAACCATACTTCTTATACAGATAGAAGAAAGCTATCGGTAGATATCCCTGCAGATACTGTTGTTGTTCTATAGTAAATACCAGCTCTCCTTTCTCTATCGCTTTCACCATCAATGGTGTAAGGTCCCAACCACTGAGTTTGACCTTACCAACAAGTTTCTTCTCCTCCAGCATCTTTAACGCAGGCTGTGTTCCTATTGGACCTAACGTAAATATAGCATTTGTATCAGGATGACGTGTGAGGTAGCTGGACATAATACCTACTGCCTTGGTGGGGTCTGTGGTTATGTCAAGCTTATCAACAGGAATTCCTTTCTTCGAAAGCACATCTTTTACACCTTTTGCCCTTAGCTCAAGTCCCGTATGCCCCGGCTCATGAATGGCAACTATTGCCCTTTTGATTTTCACTGCCTGAAGCATCCTCTGCGCTGCAACCACACCACCCTTATACTCATCCATACCAACATAACAGAGATAAGGAATTCTCTTCTCTGGCGGCCTTGTATCGGGAACATTTATAGCCACAACAGGTATCCCTTTCTTTATAGCCCTCCTTAAAGGCTCATCAAGGGCAACTGCATTTGTTATCGTAACTGCTAAACCATCAGGATTCGCTGCTATAGCACTGTCAAGCATATCAACCAACTTCTTGATGGAGAACTTCTCTGGTCCCAAGTACGTAGCCTTAACTCCAAATCTCTTTGCAGCATCATTCATCCCCTTGATAACTACTCCCCAGAACGGGTCACCAGGACCACCATGGGAAACTACATAAAACCTCATCTGAGAAGCAAGCACCACCGATGTACTCATACCTATGAGTAACATTGTCAACACAATCAAACCTATCACTGCCCCACTTACAAACCTCTTTCTCATACTAATTCCACCTCCTCACATATTTTTCACATAGAAAGCAAAGAATATAGCTTTGCCTTTCGATTTACCACCTCCTATCAAGAAATGATAAACAAACAACAAATAACATACCCAAAATAGTATACTACATCGACTGGAAGGATGTCAATGGTAAATGAAAATTTTTCCTTATTGACCCTGTTACAACTCCATGATAAAATACCTGCGAGATGAAAAAGATAATTATCAGCTTAGCCCTCTTAGCAATAATATCAATAACTGGATTTCCCGCAAAAGCAGGAGGTATTCCTATACTTATGTTCCATCATATAGCACCACTTCCAAAAAGTAATTTAGGAAATTACATATCCTTGTGGACTACACCCCGGACATTTGAAAGTAGGCTCAAATACCTGAAAAAACATAACTACCATACGATAAGTCTCACAGAGTTGTACCTGTGGAAGCGCCACAAGATAAAACTGCCACCAAACCCAATAGTCCTAACTGCAGATGACGGATATGGTGATATATACACGGTAGCCTTCCCACTCCTGAAGAAGTATCACGCAAAAATGACGATATTCTTAACAACAGCCTATATCGGTGCAAGAGGACATCTAAGTTGGCCAGAGATATGGACAATGAAAGAAAGTAACCTTGTGGAAGTTGGTTCCCACACAATAACACATCCAAACCTTGCAATGCTGTACTCCTACTCTCCAAAGAGGTGCTGGGAAGAAATTATAAACTCTAAACTCTACCTGGAGCAGAATCTCCATACAAAGATAAACTTCTTATCATATCCGTATGGCAAATATAATAAAGCCATAGAGAAAATGGTGAAAAAAGCAGGATATTTGGGTGCAGTCTCAACAGAAGCAGGCAATAATCATCCATACACAGATGAGTTTAGCCTCAGAAGGTGGAGAGTAAGGAGTTTACCTCCCAAAAGAATAACCTTCTAAGTCCAAAGTCACAGTATCAAAAGTGGAGTTTTTACACACCTCAACTACCTCACGAATTACTCTTTCATTCAGGATACCATTCATTTCTTCCTTACCTACCTGTATGCGGCAAATCCCATCCTGATGCACCCTTACCCTTGCAACAGAAAACCCTATAAGCTTAAGATATGCCTCGAGCTTCTCTATCCTTCTAAGAGAATGCACATCGGGAGAAAAACCACGAGGAAATCTCGTTAAAAGGCATGTATTAGAATAAACCACATCAGCTGGTATCCCAAGATAG
>JAGHAJ010000214.1 GCA_021161545.1 Synergistota bacterium
ATAAAATCTGCAAACAGACAGAAAAACATCCCCTTAAACGCTTACTTTTCCATACACGGAACAGGCTGGCAGGAAGAAAATGGAAGGATATTAGGAGAAACGATAGAAAGCACCACGGCAGTGGACCCTGAGAGAATTGTTGCAGAAAAAGAAGAAGCCCTAAATACAGTAAGACTTATACTAAAAACACTTACCCCCATGGAAAAAAAGGTCTTAATATACTATATGATGATGGATAGCTATGATGACATAGCAAAAGAGATTGGTTGTAGAGTAAAATCAGTAGATAACGCCTTACAGCGGATAAAGAGAAAGGCGGAAAAGGTAATGATATCACTAAGCAAAGAAGAATAGTTACCTCATTGCAAGCCCACCGATAAGGTTGAAAAGCGGCAAAAACATGGAGAGTGCAATGAACCCCACAATTCCACCGACTATAATGATAAGTAATGGTTCAAGCGCGGCAGAGAGAGCTGCAACCTTTGTTTCCACTTCCTCATCAAAGAAATCTGCTACCTTCATGGCCATATCTTCTACATTACCAGTTGTTTCACCAACAGTTATCATCTTGGTAACCATAAGTGGAAATACCTCTGTGAGTTCAAGTGACTCACCCAAAGCTTGTCCCTCCCTGACCCTTGTCCTTGCAAACATGACCGCCTGAGAAATTACCTCGTTACCCGAGATCCTCGCAACAATCTCAAGGACTTCAAGTAGAGGAACTCCTGCACCAATCAGTGCTCCTAATGTTCGACTAAACCTTGCAACAACGACCTTTCTCCTTAACGCACCAATAATGGGTGTCCTCAACTTCATTCTATCGAAGAAAAGTCTCAGTGAAGGAAGCTTAGAAAGAACATGCAAAAGGATAACCGCCACTACTACAAAAACAGCAATAAACCATTTATAACGGTCAAATAACTGTTGAAATGCCAATACCTTCTGGGTAATGACAGGTAGTGGCACATTCAATCCTCTTAGAACTGCTACGAATCTTGGTATAACAAATGTCAATAGGAGCACAACCACAGATGCAGAAACGGATAGCAAAACAACAGGATAGAACATAGCAGAAGCAACTTTCCTTCTCAGTCCAAGCTCCTTTTCTAGATAAGTTGCCAGTCTATCAAGCGAGGCATCCAACATACCACCTGCTTCCCCTGCTCTCACCATAGTAACGTAGAGATTAGAAAATACCTTAGGATGTCGCATCAACGTATCCGAAAGTGTTTCACCTTCTTCTACCCTCTGTCTCATCTCAGAAATAATATCTGCCAACTTCGGGTTCTCCGTCTGATCTACAAGTATCCTCAATGCATCTGCAACGGGTAAACCAGCTTTCAACATCACAGCAAACTGCCTGCTGAACACAACTATATCCCTAAGTCTAATAGGGTTAAAAAAGCCCATATTTATATTTTTACTGAGAATGCTTCCTCTATATGGGCGCAGAAGAAGAGGATAAAGGCCATTCTCCGTGAGCTTCGCAACCGCTTCTGCCTTGCTTTCTGCCTCCAAAGTGCCCTCAACTATCAATCCTACCTTGTTCTTAGCTCTATACCTGAAATCAGCCATACCCTTGTGCACCTACACATCACACATCAGATACATTTCTGGCACTCATCTTAAAGGTTTCCTTATCTATTCTTCCACTCCTATACAGCCTTACAAGGTCTTGGTCCATCGTGTGCATGCCAAATCTTGCACCAGTTTGAATAACGGAATAAAGCTGCTCCGCCTTTCCCTCTCTTATGAGATTCCTAACGGCTGGGGTGCCAACAAGTACCTCAGTTGCAACTATCCTACCTCCCCCAACTCGCGGCAGCAATCTTTGTGCAATTATGCCTTCCAACACCACAGAAAGCTGCATTCTTATCTGATGTTGCTGAGAGGGTGGAAAAACATCTATGATTCTGTCTATACTCTGAGGGGCATCGGGTGTATGTAATGTAGACATAACAAGATGCCCCGTTTCTGCCGCAGTTATGGCAGCAGAAATAGTCTCTAAATCCCTCATCTCACCAATAAGGATTACATCAGGATCCTGCCTCAAAACCCGTCTTATAGCCTCTGCAAATGAGTCTGTATCGCTACCTACCTCTCTCTGTGTGATAACGGACTTCTTATGTCTATGAAGATATTCTATCGGGTTCTCTATGGTAACAATTCTCTTAGAGTAATTGGTATTTATGAAGTCAAGCATTGCCGCAAGAGTTGTATTCTTTCCACTACCCGTTGGACCAGTAACAAGGACAAGCCCCCTGTCCTTCTTCGCAAGTTCCTTTAGAACCAGTGGAAGCTCAAGCTCCTCTATACTCCTGATCCTGTTAGGTATTATCCTGAATGCCGCACCTACATTCCCCCTCTCAAAGAACAGGTTCACCCTGAACCGAAGCTCATCCGTAAGTGCATAGGCAAAATCCAGCTCTTTTTCAGAAAGAAACTTATTTCTCCGCTTCTCGTCCATTACAGAAAATATAAGCCTCTTCGCATTCTGAGGAGTAATAGGTTCACCCTCCATCAGGGCAAGAACACCATCTATCCTGAATATCGGAGGTAACCCCACAACTATATGAACATCTGAGGCACCCCTCTTTGCAGCTATAGAAAGTATTCTATCCACAAATTCCACCTCCTTAACTCTTCGAGACCCTTAAAACCTCCTCCAG
>JAGHAJ010000091.1 GCA_021161545.1 Synergistota bacterium
CTGTCAATACTCTATAGACAAAAGTTGTAACAAAGCTTATAATAAAAGTGGTGGGCGATGCTGGGATCGAACCAGCGACCTCTTCCGTGTGAAGGAAGCGCTCTACCACTGAGCCAATCGCCCAGCCTTCACTATTATACATATGATAAGAATGGATTGCAAGGGTGATTTTAGTGGTTGAACTCGCGGTAGATAAAATGTTAAATGGAAAGGTTAAAATAGTTCAGCTGAAGAGCGGGTATAGATTTTCTGTCGATCCTATTATACTTGCACATTTTATAAAGATTACAGGAAGAAAAAAGGTAATAGATTTAGGAACAGGAAGCGGTATCATACCTATTCTCCTTGCATGCAGATACCCCAAAATAGAAGCAGTCGGAATAGATATTATAGAAGAGTTTGTAGATGCTGCCAAGAAAAGTGTAAAGCTCAACGGTATAAACAATGTAAAGATTGTCAGAGGAGATATAAATGAGATAAGGAAACTGTTTACACCAGAATCGTTCGATATAGTAGTTACAAACCCACCATACATACCTCTAAACAGGGGAAGGATCACAAATTCCTGGAGCAAGCTTGTATCTAAATACGAATGGAAGATAACACTTGAACAGATTGTAAAAGCAGCTTCATACTTGTTACCAACAAAGGGACAGCTCTTTATGATACACAAACCTGAAAGCATGTTAAGATTATTCTTCAATCTTACCGAGAACAACCTTCCACCAAAAGAGATAAGATTTGTCCATTCATACATTTCTAAGGAAGCTGAGTTTATTTTGCTGAAATGTGTTAAGGGAAGTAGGGACACAACGAAGACACTCCCCCCGCTTATTATGTATAACCGAGATGGGACCTTTACAGAAGAATTTACATCTGTATATCAAGAGATAGGAGGAAAATAAGATGATAAAATGGGTCTATATTGAGGATATCTCCAAATACGTCGACCAGGAAGTAACTATCAAAGGATGGATGTACAACAAGAGGTCAAGTAGTAAGATTCACTTCCTTCAATTAAGAGATGGAACAGGATTTATACAGGCAATTATGGAGAAAGAAAGATTCGATGACGAACTCTTTAAGAAGGTAAAAAAACTAAAAATTGAAACGAGTATGATTATAACTGGCAGAGTAAGGAAAGAAGATCGTGCACCAGGTGGATACGAAATAGATGTTACATCTATAGAGACAGTTCAGGAACCTATCGAAGATTATCCCATATCCAAAAAAGAGCATGGTGTCGATTTCCTCATGGAACATCGCCATCTCTGGATTAGATCCAAAAAACAGTGGGCAATAATGAAGATAAGAAATGAAGTTGTAAAGGCAATAAGGGATTTTTTCTACGAAAGCAAGTTTGTGCTAATAGATTCCCCCATTCTCACAGGTTCTATAGGAGAATCTGCTGGGAATCTGTTCGATATAGACTATTTTGACCTTGGGAAAGCATACTTATCCCAAACAGGGCAACTTTACTTGGAAGCTGCAATACAATCATTCGGAAAAGTATACTGTTTTGGACCAACATTCAGGGCAGAAAAATCAAAAACAAGGAGACACCTAACAGAATTTTGGATGGTAGAAGCAGAAGTAGCATACTATAGGCATAAAGATAATATGAAACTCCAAGAAGAGCTTGTTGTATACACAGTAAATAGAACTTTGAAAAATGCACAGCCATACTTAGAGATACTCGGAAGAGATACAACAAAACTTCTAACCGTGAAGACACCTTTCCCACGTATCAGCTACTCAGAGGCAATAGATATTCTAAAGGAAGCAGGCAAAGATGCAAAATGGGGAGATGATATCGGTGGAGATGAAGAGACTATTATATCGCAAAAATTTGATAGACCTGTAATGGTGTACAACTACCCAAAGGACATAAAGGCATTCTATATGCAGTTGAATCCGGAGAATGACAGAGAAGTGCTGTGTGACGATATGTTGGCACCAGAAGGGTACGGAGAAATAATAGGAGGTTCAGAGAGGATATGGAAGTATGAAGTCCTGCTCAAGCGTATAGAGGAAAATAATCTACCTCTGGATGCGTATAGATGGTATCTTGATATAAGAAAGTGGGGTGCGGTACCACATAGCGGTTTTGGTATGGGAATAGAGAGATTAGTTGCATGGATAACTGGCATAAAGCATATAAGGGAAGCCATTCCCTTCCCAAGGACAATTTACAGAATCTACCCTTAGAAGGAGGCAAAAAATGCAAAGTCAGATATATGAAAAGGTAAAAAAACTTTTAAGGGAAATACCTCAAGGAGTAACGATTGTTGCTGCTACAAAAACCAGAAGTACAGAAGAAATAGAAGAAGCTATCTCTGCAGGCATCCAAGTAATTGGTGAAAATTATGTGCAAGAAGCAAAGAATAAGTACTCTCGCATACATAAGGATGTGCAATGGCACTTAATAGGACATCTACAGAAAAACAAAGTAAAGGATGCCGTAAAACTCTTTGACATGATAGAAACTGTTGACTCACTTAAGATTGCACAGGAAATAGACAAAAGGTGTAGCATCATACAGAAGGTAATGCCAATTCTTATCCAAGTAAATATAGGTGGAGAAGATTCCAAATTTGGAGTACCCACTGAGAACTTAAGTAATTTGATAGAAGAGATCTCCCACCTACAGTGGGTGAAGGTAAAAGGCCTGATGACTATAGAACCTTACAAAGATGATCCAGAAGAATCAAGGATATACTTCAAACACATGCACTTACTATTTGAGCAAATAGGCAGACTCCACATCCCAAATGTCCAAATGCGATATCTCTCAATGGGAATGAGCCACAACTACCATATAGCCATCCAAGAAGGGGCAAACATCATAAGGATAGGAACAGCTATCTTTGGACCACGTCCTTATTAAAATCTTACCTAATTATTTGGAAAGTAATATTTTTTTCACTTTGAGAAACTCTGATCTTATATATGTAAACCCACTCATACGGGTGGGTTTAAAGGGTCGATAACCTTTACTTCTGCAGAATGCCTGCCATTCGCTATCGCAGTAAGTCGTGCTTAAAACCTTCCTAATACGTCCAAGCTCTGGAGGACCCATATCCCGGTTCCCCACTATGAATACCGTATTCCCATTAGGTAAGGCCTTAATACCAACCTCTTTAAGAGAAGGTATATTCGGTAATACGGGTATTCGCTTATTACCAACTATCGCAAGTATCCTTAGTTTACTAAACTTATGAATCCTTGGATAAATCCAACTCACCGGTACTATTGCCGTCCCTATTTTACCGCTCATAATAGATGA
>JAGHAJ010000040.1 GCA_021161545.1 Synergistota bacterium
CCGGAACTTTTCCTTCAAAGGGTGTCAGATCCGTTTTGGTTCCAGGCGTTTGGTTGTGTTTTAGGATTTGATTGGCATTCCAGTGGACTTACAGTGACTACAACAGCAGCTATTAAAGAGGGTATAAAGGGGATGGAGAAGGAGCTGGGATTATTTATAGCAGGGGGGAAAGGGAAAAGGGCACTTAAAACGCCAGATGATATAAGGAAATTTGGAGAAGCTGTTGGTGTGGATGCTGAGAAACTTGTTTATATTAGTAGGATGGTGGCGAAGGTAGATTCTTCAGCGCTTCAGGATGGCTATCAGCTGTACCATCATGCCTTCTTTTTTAGTAGTAGTGGAAATTGGGCTATAGTGCAGCAGGGCATGAATGCTTCTACTCTGTATGCAAGGAGATACCATTGGTTGAAAGATAATGTTAAGAGTTTTGTGGAAGAACCTCATAAGGCGATAGTTTCGGATAGAAGCTTTCCCGTGTTGAATATGGTGGCAAAGGATAGCAGGGATGCAAGAAATGTTGTAGTGGGTCTTGCATCTGAGAAGCCAGAGAAGCTTCTTAAGGAAATAAAGGCTGTAAGGGAGTTGAAGCTACCATCACATCACTATGTAGTAGGAGATGTTGACCCCGATAAGATATATAAGGGCTTTCTTGCTGCTTATGAACAGAATCCTAAAGATTTTGAGGAATTGCTCGTTACGAAGAATGTCGGACCTAAGACGATAAGGGCACTTGCTCTTATATCTGAAGTTCTTTATGGTGCTCCCCCGAGCTTTGCAGACCCTGCGAGGTTTAGCTTTGCACATGGTGGGAAAGATGGTTATCCATATCCTGTAGATAGAGGTGTTTATGACAATTCTATAGAGGTTCTTATGAATATCGTTCGACATTCGAGACTTTCTGTATCAGAAAAGGGCAAAGCACTCAGGAGATTGCAAGAGGTTACGAAAGGGGTTGCTGGTGTGTGATGGAGAAAATAAGGGCCATTGTCCTATTCTCTGGTGGCTTGGATAGTATATTGGCAGCAAGGATTTTGATGAAAGAGGGCATAGATATAATACCAGTAACCTTCCGTTCACCTTTTGTTAGTATAGAGCATGCTGTTAGACTCTCTGAAAAATTTCTACACAAACCTACAGTTGTTGTGGATATATCTGAGGATATGTTGAATGTTGTGAAACGCCCTCGTTATGGATATGGAAAACAGATGAACCCTTGTGTGGATTGCAGGATACTTACATTTAAGTTGGCAGGCAGTGTGATGAAGGGGTTTGGAGCGCTTTTTATGGCTACAGGAGAGGTGGTTGGGGAGAGACCCTTTACCCAGAATAGAGATACACTTATTTTGACTGCGAAGAATTCTGGTTATGATGGATATATTCTGCGGCCACTTTCTGCTAAGCTGTTGCCACCTACAATACCTGAAGAGAGAGGATGGGTGAGTAGGGAACGTTTGTTTGCTATACAGGGCAGGTCACGTAAGGAACAATTCAGGCTTGCGCAGGATATTGGGGTGGATGAATATCCCTCCCCTGCTGGGGGATGTATCCTTACAGACCCATCTTTTGCCAAGAGGATGAGGCACATAATGTCTTATCTGGGTGATGTAGGACTATTTGAGATAGAGCTTTTGAAGTTGGGTAGGCATTTTACCTTTGGGAGGAAGAACTGGCTTGTAGTTGGCAGAAATAAAGAGGAAAATAAAAGGCTCCTTGAGCTATCAATGGGAAAACAGGTTTTAGTACTTCAGGTTAACGGATACGCTGGGCCTATTGGTTTGTTTGTGAGCGAAAGATGGGACAGATGCTCTACTTATCTGTCATCGAATATTGTCTCGAGCTATAGTGATGCCCCTGTGGGAATGAGTGTTAGTGTGTCTGTTAAGGGTGAAGAAACCTATGTGATTGACGTTTTTACTCGCAAGAAGGAAAGGTTTAGAAGGTATATGGTGGTTGTGTGAACTATATAGAACTTTACCAGTCTGGAGAACTCTCTAAGAGGATAAAGGAGTTAGCTAAGTATCTTTACCCATGTAATCTTTGCCCGAATAGCTGTGGTGTTGATAGGACTTCTGGGGAAGTAGGGATATGTCGTTCTCCTATCTTACCCCGTGTTGCCAGCTACAATCTGCACTTTGGGGAGGAACCTCCCCTTGTAGGTGCAGGAGGTTCAGGTACCATATTTTTCAGTGGGTGTTCCCTTCACTGTGTCTTCTGTCAAAACTACCCTATAAGCCACTACAATGTGGGAAACGATGTCTCAATACAAAGGCTTGCTGAAATGATGATGGAATTGCAGAATAGTGGGGCAGTTAACATAAACCTCGTTACTCCTACCCATTATGTGCATGCTGTATTGGAGGCTTTACCTATGGCTATAGAAATGGGGTTAAGTGTTCCTATCGTCTTTAACAGTAGTGGATATGAGAGAGTAGATGTATTAAAGATATTAGAGGGTGTGGTGGATATCTATCTTCCAGATGCAAAGTATGGTGACAACTCTATAGGTAGGAGATATTCAAAGGTTGACGACTACTGGGATGTAAATAGGGTAGCGCTCAAGGAGATGTTTAGACAGATGGGAGAAAACCTTGTTGTGGGTAACGATGGTGTAGCCCTTAGAGGCATGATTATCAGGCACCTTGTTCTACCGTCCAATGTATCTAACAGTGTGAAAGTTTTGAGATTTATAGCGGAAGAGCTTTCAGTTAATTTGCCCATAAGTCTGATGAGCCAGTATTTTCCTGCATTCAGGGCAAGCAGGTATGCTGAAATTAATAGGAGGCTCTACTTGGAAGAATATGAGGAAGTAAGAGAAGCGGCGCTTTCCATGGGTTTTATAGACTTGTGGGTTCAGGATATTGGTTGACATTTTGGGCAGAATCTTGATTTTCTGCTACCTACGGTTACCACTTTTATTGGCGTACCACAGACCATACATGGTTTACCCTCTCTTTTATAAACCTTTATCTGTGAATCAAATGTTCCTATACC
>JAGHAJ010000220.1 GCA_021161545.1 Synergistota bacterium
AATCTGATAAAATGCGAGTCCCCACCCGAAAACCTTTGCTGTAGCTATTACGAACATTACAAGCGAGGATGTTACACCAGCGGTTACTACGAGATTGTAGAATTTCTTGAGGTCTAATTTTTTATAGACAAAAAATGCGACGAATATAGCATAATCCACCGCAATTACAGCGGCTTCGGAAGGTGTAAAAACCCCTGAAAATATTCCTCCAAGCACTATTAAAGGAGCTATAAGACCCCAAAGGGCCCTTATAAATAACTTTCCCACTTTTCCTATACTTACCTTTGCACCTCTGGGATAATTTTTCTTATATGCCATTCTCACTGCTATGAGAATTAGTGCTAAACCCATTAGTGTTCCAGGGATAAACCCGCCCATGAATAGCTTTGATACAGATTCTCCTGCTATGACACCATATAGTACCATTGGTACGCTTGGAGGTATTACAACTCCTATAGTACCTGCTGAGGCTATGAGTGCTGCTGAAAAATCTACATCGTATTTTCTTTTCTCAAGTTCTGGGATCAGGGCAGAACCAACAGCTGCAGTAGTTGCAGCTCCGGAACCTGATATTGCTGCAATGAACATAGAAGCAACTATAGAAACAATTGAAAGTCCACCTTTTAACCTACCGAGTGTAGCGTCTGCAAATGCGACAATTTCTTCGGATATTCCGCCTCGTGCCAGTATATCACCGACGAGCACGAAGAATGGGACTGCAACGAGGGCAAATGCGTTGTTCCCTGCAAACATGGTTTGAGGTACTATTTCTAAAGGTATTCCACTAATTAAAAGGATAATTACAGCTGCAATACCAATAGAAACGCCTATAGGTACACTAATTAGCATAAGTATGAAAAACGAACCGAAAAGTATCCATCCCATCACTCATTCACCATCTTGATGATACCTGCAATCAGGTGTACCAATATAATTGGAGCTACTATGGGATACACCATGTAAACGTAGCTCATATGGATACCCATAGCAGGAGAGGTCTGAAATCCCTGGTCATTTATGAGTATGACCCCATAATATGTTACTATCCAGAAGAAGATGGCTTGAATAACATACGAAACGGCAGATATTGGTTTTTTGGCCTTTTTGGGTAGAAGGTTTGTCACAAATGTGATGGAGATATGCGCACCTCTTTTGAATCCCACAGATGCTCCGATCATTGAAGACCATACAAGCAGAAATCTTGATGCCTCTTCTGACCAGGATAAAGCTGTAAAGAAAAATCTGAATACCACTTGAAGGGTTATAATAACCGCCATTGCTACAATCATAGAAAAAAGCACCATTTCAAGATACTTGTTCAATCTATCGCTAATTTTTACCAGCACCATCAAAACAGCATCACCTCTTATTATGTAGAGAGGTAGCAGATGTTCATCTGCTACCTCTCTATTGGAATTTGAATTATTCTCTTTCTGCCATCAAGATAGCCGGTAATACATCCTTAAACTGTGGTCCATACTTATCATATACTGGTTTAACAGCCTTTCTGAATGCTGGTATATCTGGGTGGGATACCTTCATACCCTTGTCTTTGAGGAACTGTAGCCACTCTTTTGCGTGTGATTGGTCCCAATTTCTCTCGTACATCGCAGCTTTGTGTGCATCTTTTCTTATGATTTCATGGTATTTTGCCGGTATCTTCTGCTCCCACACTTTCTTGCTTGCCATTACGACCATTGGGGCGTAAGCATGCCTTGTCAATGAAAGGTATTTCTGTGTTTCATACAATTTAAATGCTACCAGCACATTAAGTGGGTTTTCCTGTCCATCAACAGTTCCCTGCTGGAGTGCTGTTAGGACTTCACCCCATGCCATTGGTACAGCGTTTGCCCCAAGAGTCTTGAATGTGTCAACGTATATCTTATTCTGCATGACTCTTATCTTTAAGCCTTTAATATCCTTGGGCTCTACGACAGGTCTTTTGCTGTTTGTTAGATTTCTGAAACCTCTCTCACCAAATGCAAGTCCTACCCAGCCGACTTTGTCCATGTATCCAAGTAGCTTCTGTCCTATTTTGCCGTCCAGTATCTTGTAGGCTTCATGCGGTGACCTAAACAAGAATGGAAGGTCTAATACTCCGTAAATTGGTAGGAAGTTGATTATTGGTCCAGTTGTTATAGTCCCGAGGTCTATAATTCCCATTCTCATCCTTTCAAGGATTGTCTTTTCGTCTCCAAGTTGCCTGTTTGGATAAATAGTTATTGTAACTTCCCCATTTGTGTCTTTTTCCACGAGTTCCTTGAACTTCAAAGCACATATATGAAAGGCATCTTTTGTGTTAACAACATGTGCGAGTTTGAGATTTATTGCGGCGTTTGCAGTTGTAGGACGTACAGCAATATAGAAGAATCCCATCACCAATACTACACTTAAGAATGCACAGCCTACTTTCTTCCACATACATATATCCCTCCTTTTTTGTTGATTTTTATATGACACTAAATTTTGCCTTTTTCTTGAAATAACACCCCCTTTCCTGCGGTTTAGAATGTGCTAACCTTCCAGATTATAACTCCTTTTGTCCGAATGAGTCAAATACTGTCTGTAATTTGCACAGCATGCAATACCTCGATGAATGTGTATTTTGCTTAATATTTTCTGTATGTCGTATTCACTACAGCTTGTCTTTTAGAACAGCGCCTGTAGATGCTGATAGTACCATCTGTGAGTACCTTGCAAGATAGCCATGCTTAAATCTTGGAGATGGCTTCTGGAAAGATTCTTTTCTTTTGTTTATTTCTTCGTCTGAGAGTTTGACATTTAAGCTATAGTTCGGGATGTCGATTTCGATGATGTCTCCGTCTCTCAGTATTCCTATGGTTCCTCCTGCATATGCTTCTGGTGATATATGCCCTATTGCTGCCCCTCTGCTACCGCCAGAAAATCTTCCATCTGTGAGTAGAGCTACGCTATCATCCAGCCCCATTCCTGCAATGGCAGAGGTTGGACCCAACATTTCCCTCATGCCTGGTCCACCTGCTGGACCTTCATATCTTATTACGACAACATCTCCTTGTTTGATCTTTCCATTAAATATGGCTTCTATGGCCTCTTCCTCGGAGTCGAACACAACAGCAGGACCGGTGTGTTTCAGCATACCTGGAAGTACAGCAGACCTCTTTACAACTGCTCCGTCTGGTGCGAGGTTTCCTTTTAGTATTGCAAGACCTCCTGTGCTACTGTATGGGTTGTCAACAGACCTTATGACATCTCTATCTAACACTTTTGCGTTTTCAATTATCTCTTTTATAGATTTTCCTGTCACAGTTAAAGCGTCAAGGTGGAGCGTGTTCAGCTTAGATATCTCTTTCATTACGGCTGGGATACCTCCTGCTCTGTTTAGATCCTGTATGTGCTGCCTACTTGCAGGACTTATCTTGCATATATTTGGTATCTCATTGCTGAATTTATTAAATATTTCAAGAGGTAGATCTATTCCAGCTTCGTGTGCTATAGCAGGAAGATGTAGGACTGTGTTTGTAGAACCACCAAGTGCAAGATCTATCATTATGGCATTTTCGAATGCTTCCTGGGTAAGTATCTTCCTTGCTGAAATACTTTTCCTTACCAGTTCCATTAAGTATTCTCCTGCTTCTGATGCAATCCTTTTCCTCATTCCACTGAAGGCTGCTGGTATTGTCCCATTTCCGGGGAGTGCCATTCCAAGTACTTCAGATAGACAGTTCATGGTGTTTGCGGTGAACATTCCTGAGCATGAGCCTGACCCAGGGCATGCTCTCATTTCAAGTTCATGGAGCTCTTCTTCACTTATTTCTCCTTTTTTAAGCCTTCCAAGTGCTTCAAATACGCTTATCAAATCAACATCTTGATTCTGAAACTCACCTGCCAACATAGGTCCTCCACTCACTATGATAGCGGGTATGTCAAGCCTCGCAGCTGCCATAAGCATTCCAGGTATAATTTTGTCGCAGTTTGTTATCATGAGGAGGCCGTCGAATTGGTAGGCTTGAGCCATTGCCTCTATGGAGTCTGCAATAAGCTCTCTACTTGGGAGGGGGTATTTCATGCCTATGTGTCCCATTGCTATGCCGTCGCATATTCCTATGGATGGGAACTCCATAGGCGTTCCTCCACCTTTAATGACCCCTCGCTTTGCTGATTCTGCTATCATGTCTAGGTGGATGTGACCTGGGATGACTTCGTTTGCAGCATTTACTATGCCTATGAGTGGTCTTTCGAGATCTGAAGGAGTGTAGCCTATTGCGTAAAATAGTGAACGGTGTGGTGACCTCTCCCAGCCCTTTGTTACGAGATCACTTCTCTTTGCCATGATTTTCCATCTCCCTTCTGTAAAATAGATACTTGTTACATGTAGATAAATATGTGTTCACATTCGTAGCTCCCTTCCCGAAAACTCCCTATTGTTGCATATCACTGTAAGGGATGCTTCTCCCATAGCGTCTCTACCTTCACTAACTGACTTTATTTTGTATGTTTTGGGTAGTGTAAATGAACGATTTAATTATTACACAGCTTATAAGGGAATTCAAGAGGATGATTGAGGAGATTTACAGATAGTATGAAGATATGTTTCAGTTTAAGGAGGTAGCTTTCCTTACTTTTTCTTTGCTTTTGCTCCAGTTTGTTGTGTAGATTTCAATTTGGGAGGGTGGGAATTCCATAGAAGAACCGTGGAAGAGTAGGGAGCTTTTGGTTGACAGGCAGTGTGGGGTGTAATATACTGATGGGCGTGGTGACTATATTAGTCGGGAGGTAGTGGGGTATGAGAGAGATATGGGTGGAGATTGAAGGTTTAAAGGATGAGATAGTAAGTGCTCTCTGTGAACTCATAAAGATACCGGCAATAAGTCCTGATAGTGGTGGAACCGGTGAGCTTAAAAAGGCTGAAAAGCTCCTTCAAATAATAAAAGATTGGAGATTTGACAGGGTGGAGCGCTATGATGCCCATGACAGAAGAGCCGAGGGAGGAATTAGACCAAATATATTATGCTACTACTATGGCAATGAGGGTGAAAAATCACAGCGTATAGTGATACTTACGCACATGGATGTTGTTCCAGCGGGAGACATAGGTAAGTGGACAGTCACTAAACCCTTTGAACCTCGTGTGGTTAATAATAAAATTTACGGTAGAGGCAGTGAAGATAATGGTCAGGGACTCATAAGCTCTTTGTATGGTGTAAAGGCGCTGATGAACCTCGGAATAAGGGGTAAAAAGACGGTAGTGTTAGCATTTGTGAGTGACGAGGAGACTGGGAATAGATATGGATTGGACCACCTCTTGAAGGAACATCCGGAACTCTTTAGAAAGGATGATGTTGTGATTGTGCCTGATGGGGGAGAACCCGATGGTATGTTTATAGAA
>JAGHAJ010000013.1 GCA_021161545.1 Synergistota bacterium
AGGAGCTTGAGGGAGAGCTACCGGATTATCCGGTTGATTGGTCGGATATAGTAGGACACATTGCGGTCAAGAGGGCTCTTGAGGTTGCGGCTTCTGGGATGCACAATGTTATTATGGTGGGTTCTCCGGGTTCTGGTAAGAGTATGCTTGCAAAGGCATTGGCTTCTATTTTGCCGCCGATGACGCCACAGGAGATATTAGAGGTAACAAAAATTTACAGTGTTGCAGGTAAACTGGAGGGTGGACTTGTGCTTTTACGCCCATTTAGGTCCCCTCATCATACTACGAGCGATGTTGCACTGTGTGGTGGGGGTGTTGGACTGAAACCGGGAGAGATCACACTTGCTCATTGCGGAGTCCTCTTCCTTGATGAAATGCCAGAGTTTAAGAGGAATGTGTTGGAAGCATTAAGGCAGCCGTTAGAAGATGGATATATAGTTGTTTCAAGGTCTTCTGGAACGGTTACCTATCCTGCTAAGTTTATGCTTGTGGGCGCAATGAATCCGTGCCCTTATGGAGAATTTGATAGGTGTTCTTCCCGTGATATAAACAGATATTTTTCAAGAATTTCTGCACCTTTGTTGGATAGGATAGATATTCAGCTTGTTGTTAACAGGGTTCCTGCTAAGGATATGAGAAAGGAAGCTGGGACATCCACTGAGCCCTCTGAAACCGTCAGGAGAAGGGTAAAGAAGGTGCACGAGATTCAGAGGAAGAGGTTTTCTGGCAGTGGTATAATGTATAACTCTATGATGACTGAGCGAGATGTGAAAAAGTTTTGCCCACTGGAAGGTGATGCAAAGGACCTACTTGATGAAGCGTTTGAGAAGATGAGGTTGAGTATGCGTGCATATACGAGGGTAATAAAAGTTGCAAGGACTATTGCAGATATGCGGGGTGCAGATATAATAGGACTTAATGATATTGCGGAAGCATTGGACTATAGAAAGATGGATGTGTTGATATGGAAGGTATGAGAAAAGTAGCTTATATAGGGTTTAATATGACGGGGATTATTGGTGTAAAAAGGCTGAAGATTTTAGAATCCCACTTTGGTAGCATTCTTGATGCATGGGAGGCAGACCCTGTTGTGGTATCTCGTGTGCTGGGGCTTGGTTCAGAGCTGGCAAATAGAATAACAGCGATAAAGAGAGATAGGTCTGTTGAGAGGGAAATGGAGTTGGCAGAGAAGCTGGGTGTAGATATTATTACTATTGAAGACGAAGATTACCCTTTATACCTGAAAGAGATTTTTAGCCCACCTATCCTGTTATATGTTTATGGTAAGCTTGTTAGTGATGCTTTGAGGATAGCTGTAGTAGGGACCAGGAATCCCACATCTTACGGTAGAAAGGTCGCAAAGGATGTGAGTAGTTACCTTGCAGATATGGGTGTCACAGTGGTGAGCGGGCTTGCTTATGGCATAGATACAGAAGCGCATTTAGCAGCTCTTGATAAAGGTGGTAGAACGATGGCAGTCATTGCCACCGGGATGGATATAGTATATCCAAGGAGCAATAGAGGGATATTGGAAAGGATAATGGAATCAGATGGAGTAGTGATTACGGAGTATCCCTTTGGTACCTTGCCTAATAGGAGAAATTTCCCTTTGAGAAACAGGATAATAAGTGGAGTTTCTCAGGGAGTGGTGGTGGTTGAGGCACCAGCAAAGAGTGGGGCTCTTATAACCGCTAATTTTGCAGTTGAGCAGAACAGAGAGCTTTTTGTGATCCCCGGTAGTGTATATAATAAGAAGTGTGAGGGTAGCAACAGGCTTATGCAGCAAGGTGCTTACCCGGTGTTGCATCCATCTGATATACTTAGAGAGCTTGGCTATCCTTTTCAGAAGGATTCTGGCTTACCAAGTAGGGGTAAAGATGTGGCTGAGGATGAGCGTAGGATATTGGAAGTAATGGATTATGTGGAACCGGTAAGTATAGATTACATAGTAGAGAAGACAGGGATGAGGGTGGAAGTGGTGCGCAGCAAACTGATGTTGCTTGAAATGAGAGAGCTTGTTCTGAGTATCAATGATGGCAGGTATATACGCGTGGGAGGTGATAGTGATGGGTAAAAGAATTCTGCATCCGCGGGAGATGGTGCACCTTTCCAAAGAGGCACAAGGTATACTGTATGAGATGCTGGAGCTCGGTGTCATAGATGAAAGGGAGTTAGAGGATGTGCTGGATAGCTTGTTTATAGTCAAGCAAAAAGAGCTGGATGAGGCTGGCTTAAAGAAAGTGTTATTTCAGAAGTTTTCTGATAGGAAACTTGCATTAGAGAAGTTCTTCTACAGTAGGACTATTCAGTAGATGGAGTGTGATGTATTTTGGGTAAGAAGTCTCTGGTGATTGTGGAATCGCCTGCAAAAGCAGACACAATAAAGAAGATATTGGGCAGAAGCTATGAGGTTGTGGCATCGTATGGGCATCTTATAGACCTTCCCAAGACAAGACTGGGTGTGGATATAGAGAATAATTTTTCGCCGAAATATGTGGTAATAAAGGGAAAAGGGCAGATACTTAAGCAGCTTAAGTCAAAGGTTAAAAAGGTTGACGGTGTGTATCTTGCTACAGACCCTGATAGAGAGGGTGAGGCTATTGCCTGGCATCTCAGTCGGGTGCTGAAGTTAAATAACGGCAAAAATAGGGTGATGTTCAACGAGATAACCCCTTCTGCTGTAAAAAAGGCTATGAAGTCACCTCAAGAACTTGATATACGGAAGGTGAATGCTCAGCAGGCACGTCGTATTTTGGATAGGCTTGTAGGATATATGTTGAGTCCACTTCTTTGGAAAAAGGTTAAAAGGGCACTAAGTGCGGGTAGGGTGCAGTCTGTAGCACTGAAGTTTATATGTGATAGGGAGAAGGAGATACAGGAGTTTAAGCCTGAGGAGTATTGGACTTTGGAAGTTGCACTCTCCAGGAATGGGCAAAATATCTTGTTTCTTCTTGACAGAAAGGTAAAATTAGCGAGTAGAGAAGATGTGGACAAACTTATTGGAGAGATGAATACAGATGAGTTTGTTGTTTCCGATGTGAAGGAGGAAGAGTATAGTAAATCTCCTCCTCCACCTTTTAAGACGAGCACGCTTCAGCAAGATGCTAGCAGGATGCTTGGATTTTCTCCCTCCAAGACGATGATGATAGCACAGAGACTTTACGAAGGGGTGGATATAGGAGATGGAAGTAGAACAGGGTTGATAACCTATATGAGGACGGATTCTCTGAGGATTTCGGATGTGGCAGAGAAGGAGTGTGCAGGTTTTATAAAGGAAAAATTTGGTGAGAGTTATATTGGTTCGGGAGCGACATTCAAGAAGTCCAAATTTGCGCAGGATGCCCACGAAGCGATAAGACCCACAT
>JAGHAJ010000029.1 GCA_021161545.1 Synergistota bacterium
ACAGTCTTCAGGGCTCTACCAGCAACTGCAACAGCAACATCTTTCAATTTCGTACCAACCTGTTCCTCCAATGACTTTTTCACTCTATCTACAACAGATGACACAAGCGCTATATCGTGTATCTGACCATCAAGCATGCTCCGCACCTTGTGTTCACACTGCTCAAGATGCTTCACAACAAGAACATCACCATCCATTTCTGCAATAACACCTACCACACTTCTTGTACCTATATCGAGAGAAAAGACATGCTTCGCCCTTGCCATAGAAATCTCCTACCTTTCAAAGTACACTATGGTAACTCCGTCTCCACCTTCAGCCAAATTACCAAGCCTATAACTCCTGACATACGGCGTTTCCGAAAGAATATTATGCACTTCCCGTCTCAATATACCCTCTCCCTTGCCATGAATAATGGTAACCGAAGGATAACCAGCTCTGTAGGCCTTGTCAAGAAAACTTTTAACCGCATCAGACGCCTCATCCCTCATCATATTTCTAATCATTATGGAAGACGGCACATTTACCGGTTTTGATACTTCCACAGAAACGCTCTTCTGATTATCCGATTGCACACGTGGTTCCTCTTCAATAGCCATCAAGTCCTTAATATCAAATTTTCCTCGCACATTCCCGGCAACAATCCACACCTTCCCTTTATCTCTATCCACCCGCTCTACAATCCCCTGAACACCAATACTCCTTAATGCAACCCTCTTGCCAGGCACAATTTCATCTACATTCAAACTCTTACCTTCAAAAGCCTCTCTCTCTGAATGCCCAAACCTCTCTGCCTCGTTGGAAAGTGCCTTAACTATGTCTTTACCAACTGCATAGTATTTTTTCGATGCACCGTCTGATACTTTTTTCCAGTATCTGTCTATCTCTTTTGAAAAATCGTCAAGCAACCTCCTCGCCTTTTTGGATATATCTCTTTTTATATCAACCTCATACTCCCTGAGGTATCTTAGCTTTTCCCTATACTTGACTTTGAGCCTTTCTACCTCCGCTGCATCCTCTGAAAGCCTTTGTTTCTCCTTGCTAAGCTCCTCTTTTACCCTGTTTATCTCGTATATTATATCATTGAAACTGACATTATAATCCCCCATAAAATCCTTTGCCCTCTGGATAACCCTATCTGGCAAACCAAGACGCTTTGCAATAAAAAACGCATTACTTCCACCCGGGATACCAATTGCAATACGGTATGTAGGTCTCAGAGTCTCCGGGTCAAATTCAACAGAAGCATTCTCTACACCTTCTGTTTCAAATGCATAGTGCTTTAGCGCAGGATAGTGAGTAGCAATAAGGGCAAGTATATCCCTTTTATAAAGCTCTTCAAGGATAGAGAGCGCCAAAGCAGAACCTTCCACCGGGTCTGTACCAGAACCAAGCTCATCCAGCAAAACAAGGTCACTGGTATTAGCATTTCTAAGTATATCTACTATGTTGTTCATATGAGAGGAAAAAGTAGAAAGATTCTGTTCTATGCTTTGCTCATCACCTATGTCTGCCCAGATTTCCCTAAATGGATAGATGTAAGAACCATCATCTGCAAGTATAGGTATCCCACTAAGTGCCATAAGAATATTTACCCCAACAGTCTTCAGTGAAACTGTCTTGCCTCCTGTATTCGGTCCAGTTATAATAAGATGCTTAAAGCCTTTGCCTAAATATACAGTAATCGGCACCGCGCTTTCACCAAGTAACGGATGCCTTACATTTCTAAGATAAAACCTCCTCTTCTCCACAATCTCCGGAATGATAGCACCTTTCTCAAGTGCAAACTCTGCCTTTGCGAAGATAAAGTCAAGTTTAGAAAATATAGCCTCGTTAGCAGAAATATCCGACTCCTTTGCGAGTATCCTAAACGAAATATCTCTCAAAATCCTCTCAATTTCCTTTTCCTCAAGTGCCTTTAGATCTTTCAACTCATTATCAAGCGCAACTATCTCCAATGGTTCCATGAATACTGTCATACCACTGGATGACTGGTCATGAATAACACCCGGAAAGATATTCTTAAACTCCCTCTTCACAGGCAGTACATACCGACCGTTTCTTATAGTGTAAACAGCTTCCTGAAGATACGGCATGTATCTGGAAGAAGTAACCATACTCCTTAACTTTCTATCCAACTTGAGCTCAACGCTTTTTATCTCCTTTCTTACCCTTGCAAGTTCCACAGATGCAGAAGACATCACCATACCATCAGAGGAAATTGTTTTCTCTACAAGCCTTACTATATTAGGGAAAGTTCGTAGCCCACTTACCACTGACCTTAGCATAGGAAACTCTATTAGCTCTGCAAAAAAGGATTTAAATCTCTCCGGGGCTACCAAAAATTCTTTGACACGAAGTATATCCTCTCCATCCATATACCAGCCCGTTTTTACCCGCTCAAGATAAGGACTAACAGGTACTATACCATTCCAAGAAGGTAAAGACTTTGTGTCCAGTACAGATATTGCTTCTTTAACCAAACCATACTCATATTCAACATCATGTCTATCACCAAGCGGACGAATATTCCCTACCTCTTTCTTACCCATAGGTGTATGAACGTATCTAAAGAGAATACCCTTTATTTTATCCCATTCCAGGACTCTTAGAACATGCGTATTCACTGCATACTGCCCCCCATCAATCCAGTAAACAAAAGATTCTGCCATCCCATAAGATAAGGCTCAACTCCTGAAGGCACAACATCTTTAACAAAAGCCACAAAATGCGGTAACCATTTCAAATAAACACCAACTATATAAGAGTTATGAATTCCACCTTTCCACGATTCCGGTATCGGAGCAACCGCTATTAAAGTTAAAATAAGGGATATCCATACAACAGAGAGCACAAAACCAAAAATCGCTCCACTCAATGCATCAAACCAATCTAAGTAGAGTGTCTCAACAAGCTTTCTAACCCCCAACCCTGCCAGGTTGAAGAGCACTACCACTACTATGAAGACAAGAGTAAAGGCTACTATACCAGACACTTTGGGTGAAAGAGAGAATATACCTTGTATGTATATAGACATATTAGCGTCATATCTCAAGGCAAGCCATATCCCTATACTCACCCCCAAAATACCAAAAAAACCTCTTATAAAGCCTCTTCTCTCCCCGGATATAGTGCTTAATATCATAATTACAAGCATCACTATATCAAACCAATTCAGCATATCTCCTCCGCTTTTTCTACTTTCTTGACAATCTGTCTCATCTTCTTACTATTCTTCTCACATTCATCTTGCAGTATGACCAATTCCTCCCCTATCTCAAACGCAACAAGCAACAAAATCTTATCCTTAGATATCCCTTTGTATTTCTCAGAAAATTTTCCAGCTTTCCTTTCTATCATTTCGGAGACCCTCCTCAATTGCTCATCCGGAAGGTCTCCTTTTATAAGATGTTTCTCACCAAATACGACTATCTTCGCTACCATTCAACGCTCTCCAGTTTGTCAAAGATAGATTTTAACCTTTCTGACATCTCCCTCCTGTCCTTAGAAAGTGCCTCTTTTTCCTCTTCCACTTTTTCCATCTCTTTTAGCAAATAATCCTGAGACTTTTCCATCTCTTCCTTTAAACGAGCATTCTCTTTCTTCAGTTTATCGTTCTCCTCCTTCAATTCCATGAGCTTTCCTATCAGCTTGTCTATTTTCTCTTCCAAAGTAGTAAGGTCGTATTCCATTACTTATCCCTCCTTATACGAAAACCTTTGCTACTCAACACCGTCATAATTCTATCCTGAATAGCATTTACTTCCTCTTCCGTGAGGGTCTTATCCATTGAGCGGTACACTATGGAATACGCAAGGCTCTTGTATCCTGCTGGCACCTGCTTACCTTTATAAAGGTCAAATAGCCTTACTTCCTCTACGAGCTTCCCACCAACCTTCCTTATAACTCCTTTTACCTCATCTGACTTAACCGCATCAGGCACAACAACCGCTACATCCCTTACTACAGCAGGATATTTAGGAATAGGTTTTACCACCTTTCTACTACACAAAGAGTGCTTCTCAACCAGCTCAACGTCAAACTCAAATGCATACACAGTCGGGAGCTCATAGTAATCACTTATCCTCGGGTGCAGCACTCCAAACTCCCCTATGACCGAATCAGCTACACACAAGGATGCACTCTTTTTAGGATGAAATATTTCACCTTTTGAGGCTTTAAAGGAATACTCTTCTATACCAACACGCATCATGAGAAACTCTACAGCACCTTTAAGGTCATAAAAATCATACTCTCGCCGACTCCCTGAAAGGATATCTCTCATCTCATAAGGAACAACCACACCGGCTACTTTGAAAATCTCTGTAGGTAAGCCCTCCTCAGTCCTATCTCCATAAAAACACTTACCACACTCAAACAAGGCAATTTTCTGCCTTCCCCTCCTGTAGTTAAGTTGAGCTGCTTCAAGAAGACCAGGAAGCACAGATGTTCTCATGAAAGACTGCTTCGTACTAAGAGGATTGGACAACATGACACCATTCCTGAAAGGATGTTCCTTGCCAAGTTTCCACCTATCCCAGACAAGAGGGTCAATAAAACTGTAAGTGATTGCTTCATTCATCCCGGCAGAAATAAATACACCTTTTATAACATTAAGCAACTTTTCCCTCTCACCTATCCCACCTGAGATAGTGGCAGAAACAGGCATAGTAAATGGTATTTTATCATAACCATAAAGCCTACCAATCTCTTCTACTATATCCGCCTCATTTTCCACATCCAACCTATAAGAAGGCACCCTAACAGTAAGTCCCTCTCCTTCCTTCTTCACCGCAAAATTCAGCGTATCAAGTATGTATATTATGTCCTCCTCCGAAAGAGTCACACCAAGAAGCTTGTTTACCCTATCCACCGTAACAAATACTGAAGTTGGTACATATCTATAGCTTGTATCACCAATCCTTCCCGAAACAACACTACCACCCGCATAGCGAGCTATAAGATAAGCAGCTCTGTCAAGTGCAAATTCAGTTATAAGAGGGTCAACACCCCTCTCAAACCTATAAGAAGCCTCTGTAGACAAACCCAAATGCTTTGAAGTCCTACGTACAGAAACAGCGTCAAACAGCGCAGATTCCAAGAATATATCTACAGTATTCTTCCCAACCTCCGTATCCTCTCCACCCATAACTCCAGCCACAGCAATGGCTCTCTTCTCATCCGCTATTACTAACACATCTTCACCAAGTACTCTTTTTCTACCATCTAAGGTCACAAGCTCCTCACCAGGTCTCGCATGCCTGACAACTATCTTATTACCCATAAGTTTATCCATATCAAATGCATGCAACGGCTGACCCAACTCAAGCATCACATAATTCGTAATATCCACCACGTTGTTAATAGGTCTCATACCTACCTTTAGGAGCTGAATCTGCAGCCACGAGGGTGAAGGAGCTATCTTGACATTTCTTATTATCCTGCCAAGATACTTAGGACACAAATCCCTATCTGCTACTTGTACATCCAAAGTCCTTCCACTACCATCAACTTCAGCCAACTCAAACTTCGGGAGTAGATAGTCCACACCCTTACCAAGCATAGCCGCAATCTCTCTCGAAATGCCCAATACACTCAAACAGTCCGCCCTGTTAGGTGTAACAGAAACATCTATTATTACATCCTTCAAACCAAGCACTTCAACTATATCATCGCCAAGTTTGATATCACCGTAAAGTATCATTATACCATTTTCACCGGTAGCACTGAATCCCAATAGCTCTTCCTCAGAACACAACATACCTTCCGACTTAATTTTTCCAAAACTCCTGATTTCTATCTCCTTACCACCGTATATCACTGAACCCGGTAATGCCACAGGCACGATGTCTCCAACAGATATATTGTGTGCACCACACACTATCTGCTTAAATACTCCACCGACATCCACCCTTGTAATAAGGTTATGAGAGCCTTTCATTGGGAGTATATCAACAATCTCACCAGCCACTACATTCTTTGGTAACTCTCCCATAAAATCTTCTACATATTCTACCTCTATACCAACCATCGTTAATCTATTCGAAAGTAGGTCAACTCCCCATGTCATACCCGTAACAGATTTAAGCCAATTATAAGAAAGCTTCATACCCCCATTCCTCCCCCAAATTGTTTCAGGAAATAAAGGTCGTTTTCAAAAAGTGTCCTCAACTCACCAAGCCCATACATGAGCATAGTTATCCTCTCCAATCCCATACCAAAAGCCAACCCTACATACTTACCGGGGTCATATCCAACAGATTCAAAAACATGCCTGTGCAGTAATCCTGCACCAAGCACTTCAAGCCAACCAGTGTTCTGACAAACCCGACAACCCTTTCCACCACAAACCACACATTCAACATCCATCTCAAGACTGGGCTCAGTGAAAGGAAAAAAACTCGGCCTAAATCTCACCCTCAAGTCTCTTCCAAATATCTTCTTTGCAAACTCAAACAGGATACCTTTCAAGTCACTCAAAGAAAGACCCTCATCAACCACCAATCCTTCTACCTGATGAAACATCGGAGAATGCGTAAGATCTGAATCCCTCCTGTAAACCTTACCGATAGACAAAATTCTTAATGGAGGTTTTTCCTCCTTCATGACCCTCACATCCACCGGAGTAGTATGAGTTCTCAACAACACATTATCAGAAATATAAAATGTATCCTGCATATCCCTTGCAGGGTGATTCTTAGGTATGTTTAACGCCTCAAAGTTATAAAAGTCAAGCTCTATTTCTGGACCTTCACGAAGGGCGAATCCCATACTCGTAAATATATCCAGCATCTTAGATTTAACGATACTTAAAGGGTGTAGCCCACCCCACTGAGGTATCCTACCAGGCACAGTGTAATCGATCTCCTCACCATCGCTACCAACCATCTTTTCCTTCAGTTCTTCTTCCTTCTGAGATATGGTCCGCATTATATACTCTTTCAACTCATTCGCCAGTCTCCCAACTTTAGGCCTCTCCTCCGGAGGGATACTACCCAAAGATTTCAACAGAGTAGATAACTTACCTTTTCTCCCAAGATATTTTGTCCTCACCGCCTTGAGTTCTTCCAAACTGCTCACATTTCCAATATCAACAGAAAATTCCCTCTCAATCTCCTGCGTATCCAAAATCCAACCCCTCCTTACTCCTCCATTTCCTTCCTAAATGTTTCTATCTGTTTCCTTTTACCTATTATTATCATAAAGTCCCCTGCATTTATTATATCACTCCCTCGTGGCGTGGCGTTAATCTCTTCCCCTTTCCTCACAAGCAAAACATTTACGCCATATCTATTACGAAAATCCATATCTGCAAGACTCTTTCCATCCATATCTTTGGTTGCCCTGACGCCTATTATCATGTACTCCGGCGAGAGGTCAAGGTAATCCAAAATGCCAGGAAATACAAGGCTCTTTGCAATTCTTGTACCCATATCTTTCTCAGGAAAGACCACTCTATCAGCACCAACCTTAGACAACACCTTTGCCTGTAGGTTATTGGAAGCCTTAGCAACAATCATTGGTAAACCTATCTCTTTCATAAGAAGGGTAACAAATATACTACCAGCAATGTTTTCCCCCATTGCAACTACTGCACCATCAAAACCGCTGAGATCAAGCTGTTTCACTGCCACCTCATCAGTGGCATCAAGCCTCACAGCCTGCGTAACCCTGTCCATTATGAGTTCCACTTTATCCTTGTTCCTATCTATAGCAAGCACCTCACATCCAAGTTCAAACAGGCTCGCAGAGACAGAGGCCCCAAACTTTCCCAGACCTATAACAACAAACTTTTTCATCCAACAACCACCCTTCCTTCAGGGTATTGCACCCTGTTTATGTACCTCTCACTGAACATATTATATGCTACAGTAAGAGGACCTATCTTCCCAAGAAACATGAGGACTAAAAGCACAACTTTACTAATGGAAGTAAGCTGTGGTGTAATACCAGTAGATAACCCAACCGTTCCGAGTGCAGAAATCACCTCAAACACTACCCTTCGCAGAGAATAGGGCTCAACTAACAAGAGTATAAAAGAAGCCAAAAGTACCAGGACAAAAAACATAAACAGAATGGCTATAGCTCTAAAAACCGTATCATGGGATATAGAATATCCCTTAAAGACGGGTACATTTCTTCCTCTTATACTACCCCACATAGATGCAAACAGAACACCAATCGTAGTAGTTTTTACTCCTCCACCAGTAGAGCCTGGAGAAGCACCAATAAACATCAACAACAT
>JAGHAJ010000217.1 GCA_021161545.1 Synergistota bacterium
CATAAGGGTGGGATATCATTTGCAAAATCTTCTTCATGTCATCCTCAAGGAGGCCCAATTTCTCAAGTCCTATCAAAATACTTGTCCTATCGAGCAACCTCAGAACAACCTTCTCACCATACACCGTCGGAAGTGTGGAAATCCTAATATCCACATCTTTATCACCAACCCTAAGAACAACTCTTCCATCTTGAGGCAGCCTCTTCTCCGCTATGTCCATGCCTGCCATTATTTTTAAACGAGAGACAACTGGTAAAGCCATATCCAATGAAAACTGTTCAACATATCTAAGCAAGCCATCCACCCTATACCTTATAAGTAAACCATCTTCCTGAGGTTCAAAGTGTATATCACTCGCCCCCTCTTCTACTGCCCTCGATATAATATAATTAACAAGCTTTACAACAGGGGCATTTTCCTCAACTTCTGCCTCAGGTGTAGCTTCTCTCCTGTTTGCCGCTATTGATTCAACAAGTCTCCTTGCCTCTTCCTTTATGGAATACAAGTTCTCAATTGTCTGAGAGATCTCTGAAGGAGTCGCAACCACAGGTTCAATTCTATACCCTGTAAGAAAGGAAAGTTCATCTTGAGCCCTTACATCCAAAGGATCAGAAAAAGCAACTTTCAAGGTATCTCCATGGAGCGAAACAGGAACTATATTGTATCTCCTTGCAACACTCTCGGGTATTATTCTAACAACATCGGGAGAAATAACAGTATTCCTTAACCTGACCCTCTCAAGCCTTAGCTGATTAGAAAGGACATCTGCAATAGCATCCTCATCCAATATCCCCTTTGAAATAAGGATTTCACCTAAACGCCTCTTACTCCTCTTCTGCTCATCCAGTGCATCCTCCAGCTGCTTCTGAGAAATCACACCAGACTCCACAAGAATATCTCCTAATCTCTTCCTCATGCGATACCCCCCTACAGTACCAACACCATAAAAACTGCATCTTCGCCATTGTCACGATAATAGCCCCGTATCAACTTTGACACTCTGAAGTGATATTTCTTATAAAGATTTATCGCAACCGTATTAGAAATTCTCACTTCAAGCACTACCTTCTTACAGCTATTGTACTTAGCTATCTCTATCAATGCCGCAAGGAGCTGCTCTCCTATCCTATGTCCCCTATACTTTTTTGCCACTGCAATCGTAGTAATATGAGCCTCCTTATCAATCACATAAACCCCGCCATATCCTATAACTCTATCTTTCAGGCGTGCAACGATATAGAATACCCCCTCATTCTTCCTTAGCTCCTCTCGAAACACATCTAAACTCCACGGTGAAGGAAAAGATTCTCTTTCTATTTCGGCTACCTCATCAAGGTCAGCTGGAGTCATAAAATCTATCTCTGCAATAATCATCTACAATCTTAAAATCCCCTCCCTTTCCGGACCCACTCCTACCATTGAAATTCTGACCCCTAACCTGTCCTCAAGAAATCCGAGATAGCGCTTTGCCGCATCAGGTAACCTACTAAAATCCCTTACCCGAGATATATCTTCACTCCATCCAGGCAGCACAACATATTCAGGAACTACCCCTCTTAGAAAAGCAGATTCAGTGGAAAACCTATCAGACACTTTACCCCCCACTCTATATCCAACACAAACCTTTATTTCACTTAAGCCACTCAAGACATCCAGCTTCGTCACAACAAGCTCATTTGCACCGTTTATCATAATGGCATACTTCAATGCTGGAATGTCCAACCAACCACACCGCCGTGGTCTACCAGTAGTCGCTCCAAACTCCCCACCTCTTTCTCTCATAAACTCTTCTATGCTTCCTTCCACCTCTGTAGGGAAAGGCCCTTCACCTACTCTCGTAGTATATGCCTTAAAAACACCAATCCTTCTATCTATAAGGTTTACTGGAAATCCTGCCTCCACACCAACTCCACCAACCACAGGGTGGGAAGACGTGACATACGGATATGTCCCCATACTCATGTCAAGCAGTGCTCCCTGAGCCCCTTCGAACAGAATCTCCTTACCATCATTATAAGCATCAAGGAGCAAATAGGTTGCATCGTCAACTATATCACTTATCCTATCCCTATAGGATAAGTATTTGAGATATATTTCATCAAAAGAGAAAGGTTTTACCTTATAAACCTGCGAAAGGATAGCATTCTTCATATCAAGCACTGCAGAAAGTTTATCAGCGAAGTTATCTTTATCCATAAGGTCAGACACCCTTATACCAATCCTTGCTACCTTATCCACATAAGCCGGGCCTATACCTTTCTGTGTGGTACCTACTTTCAGCGTGCCTTTCTTTTCTTCTTCAAGCCTGTCCAACAATTTATGATATGGCATAATAAGATGAGCCCTATAATCCAGGTGTATAGAAGCCTTTAAATCACTTCCAAGTTCAGATATCTCATCAAACAATCCCTCGAGATCGAGCACAACCCCACCGCTTATTACGATATCTTTCGGGTAGAGTGCCGCCGAAGGGAGCTGATGAAACACAAATTTCCTCTCCCCAACAACTACAGTGTGCCCCGCATTACTACCTCCTTGGTACCTGACCACCATATCTACACCCTCAGAAAGAAGGTCCACTACCTTGCCCTTACCTTCGTCTCCCCACTGGAGTCCAACAATTGCCATTACCATCTACAAAGACACCTCCACGAATTAATGCACTACCTCAGATGCAAACGAAAGTTTTACCTTCAACGCCTCAAGGCGAGGAAGCATATCACGTATTGCAAGAAATGTGCTCATACAATCATGCCCTATAACTATAATGTTCTTTTTCCTCAATGCAATCATAGCTGCCTTAAGTAGGTAATTCATAGTAAAATCTTTATCCCTCTTGTTATCAATGAAAAGGGAGTTATACCCCGCTTTCAACTTCATCTCTTTTGCAAGCTTATAAGCTATGGACCTATAACTCGTTCTACTATCAATATAGTAAAGCCCTTTGGATTTCACTATTGAAAGTACCACCTTCATTATCCTCTTATTCTCCGTGATAAGCGAACCCATGTGGTTATTCACTCCCTTAATATAAGGGAGAGAAGCCATATCATCTCTTACTATCTTCTCTATTTCTCGGTCTTTCATATAATTCATTATGGTCTTTTTCTCAAGATGGCTCCTACCATAGGGCTGCATAGGAAGGTGCAACAACACCTCTTTACCATGTTTATGTGCAAGCACTCCTATTACGGAAGAGAGCTTATGATTTGGCAGTATAGAGATATTCATCGGTGCAGCAAATCTAATAAAGTATGGGTAACTTTTAGAAGGATAACCAAAATCATCAATAACTATGGCAAGTCGTGCACGCCAATGACCTTTAGCAGATTTCCGAACAACTTTACCTTTTATTCCGGTCTTACCACTCGCCCCTAAGCCATTAGCACTCTGACTCAAGATTACGCTAATCTGAACCTCCTTCGCCCTTTTATGCATCCAAAACGCCGCATCCAATCCTATTAAAATACCCAAGAAGGATAAAATCACGAATAGAATATATACTTTTAATTCTCTTTTTGGTATTTTCCGCATCTTTGCTCCTTTCTCTCAGGTTCATAGGAACTCTATTGTGCAGCCTTTTAGAATATCTCTTCCAGTGCAATAAGACATACTTTGCCATCCTGAGCTGAAGGTCTGTCTTACCTTTTGCTGGCTGCTTCACCAGTATATCCGGTTTGAGACCCTTATGATGTATCATCCTCCCAGCTGGCGTATAATAGTATGCAATAGTGACAAACACTGCCGAACCGTCAGATAACGTAAATATACTCTGAACACTTCCCTTACCAAATGTCTTTGTTCCAATCAACAAAGCTCTACCATAATCCTGGAGCGCACCAGACACTATCTCAGAAGCACTTGCAGTCCCTCCATTGACAAGGACCACCATTGGGTACTTGGGTATAGCACCACCCAAGGCAAAGTACACATTATAGCTCTGTATAGTCCTACCCTTCGTAGAGACAATAACCCCTTTAGGTATAAACAGGGAAGCTACTTCTACAGCTTCCCTCAAAAGCCCACCCGGATTGTTCCTAAGGTCAAGTACTATCCTTTTCATACCTTTTTTGTAAAGCTTTCTAATGGCTTCCTTCACCTTTGGTCCAGCTTCGCTATTAAACTGCACTAACCTTATATATCCAATTTTATGAGCGAGTATTTTACACTTTACTACAGGAACATGAATTATGGCCCTTGTAATCACAAACTTCAGCAGATGCTCTACACCATTTCTTTTTACCCATATAGTAACCTTCGTACCCGGTTTCCCTCTCAAAATCTTCACAACTTTCATCAAACTCATACCACGAAGTATCCTGTCTCCCGCTTTTACAATCTCATCTTTCTCCTTCAAACCTGCCCTGTAAGCAGGTGTACCTTCTATAGGGGAAACAATCACTATTCTACCTTCACTATCCGATGTAATAACTATACCCAACCCTCCGAAGTTGCCTTCAAGGTTTATCTCTTCCTCTCTGTATTCATCCGGTGAAACAAATCTCGTATAAGGATCACCTATTGCAGCTACCAATCCCTTTGCAGCTCCATAAATCATCTTGACTACATCTATCTTGTTTTCATCTACATAGTTATTCTTGATAATACTGAACACTGTCAAGAGCTTTTCTATGTCGGATGCAGTAATTTTGCGCTTCACAGTATTTGGCAAATCTTTTGTATCAGAAAAAGAGACCCCAACCACAATAATCAAGACAAAAATAACAACTAATGTAGCAAAAATCCTTCTTCTCATATCAACTACCTCCTCCTCAACCATACAAGGGGATTAACAGGTTTCCCATTAACTCGCACCTCAAAGTGCAGATGTGGACCTGTAGACAACCCAGAAGTACCCGTATATGCAATAATCTGACCAACCTTAATCCTCTGTCCAACTCTCACAACAATACTACTAAGGTGCGCATACACTGTAGAAAGTCCTCCACCGTGATCTAATATCAAAACCCTACCAAATCCCGCTATCCAACCCACATACATGGCTACACCATCAGCAGGAG
>JAGHAJ010000027.1 GCA_021161545.1 Synergistota bacterium
CCAATAGCGGCCTGAACTATAAGCAGGGAGTGGTCTGCAATGGCACGAAGTGTATTGGCAATATCAACAATAATAGGAGTAGCCCTAACAACCTTTGGATCGCCTGAGCGTGTAATCTTGCTTATATACCTTACCCTGAAAAATCTCTCCCACTCTATAGTCTTCCTGCATGTATCAATTGCATTCTTGGCAAGATTTATATCTCCAATTGCCATAACACCAATAGAGCTCCTCAAGGAGTTTCTTGCAAGAGAAAAGCCTCTAAGGAGTGCATTACTTATATCCTCAGAGAAGCTCACATTCCAGTTCGACTTTTTCCTCAGTGGCTTCACTATGCCCCTTTCTATTATATCTTCTATGTATTCAAGCTCATTTGCTATGTATATAAGATTCATAATTTCCCGTCTTTCGCTCTTCGTGGGTGCATTTATATCTGACATAAACTCCACTATACTGCCCGTAAGTGTATCAACAACCTCATCGTAGCTTTCAAGCTCCCTTATAGCCGCACCTTTTCTTCCCTCAAAGATCCTTTTCGCATTGAGAACCAGTTCCTCTGTTATATTAGCCACCCTTATAATCTCCTGTGTTGCCAGATATATCGCCATCTGGGGAATCGAAGAAAGATCCTTATTGATAAACCTCGGCGTGCTCATCTTCTCAAACCCTGTCTCCTTCACCGGTAAAAACTTCTGTATCACACGAGCAAATTTCTTAGACCATGGCAAGATGACAACCGCATTCATAGATACAATGATAAGGAAAGCATTGGCCATCTGCCTTGGTATATATGTGGATGTATGTTCCGCCAGATTGATAATCAGAGGCATAAGCAACATACCAAGAACACCACCTATAATCTTGTACAAAAAGGTAGTCCAAGCAAGTCTTCTGGCAGCAGTAGATGAGCCTATTGCAGAGGCCAAAACAACAGAAGCAGAACCAACATGCAAGCCAAGTATCACAGGGATTGCTATTCTCATACCTATAATCCCCTGAGATGCCATAGATATAGCTATAGCCATAACGGCAGCACTACTCTGAATAACCATAGTAAAAGCCATGGATATAAGAAAAACCCAGAGAGGATGGTCCCTTAACATACATATGATTTTGACTATTTCACCAGAGTTTTTTATCGGCTCTATATACATACCTATGACCTTCATGCCAAGAAATATCATCCCAAACCCCAAAAAGACATTTCCCACCACTCTGAGTTTGTCAGATTTACCAATTAGCGTGAGGGAAAAACCAACAGCAAGCATTACAGGAAAATAAGCCTTAATGTCAAAAGCTATAATCTGAACGGCTACAATAGTACCAACACTTGCACCAATCATCAGAGATATAGAGTCCTCAAACAGCATCATCTTAGAATTAACCATACTAACAAGCAGCGCCGTAGCAATGGAGCTACTCTGAGTGGCAACAGATATTGCCATACCAACCAGAAAGGAAAAGAACTTATTCTTCACTATCAGAGAAAATAACGGCCTAAGTTTCACACCCAAAAACTCTTTCAAACTGCTACTTATAGAGTTCACACCCTGCAAAAATACTACAAGCCCGCCAATTATACCAATGATAACAAACCACATCGCTAACTCTTCCCAAACCTCTCTATCATCAAACCGTGTCTGAGCCCTCTATCACTAACAAAAAAACTATCAATACGCAAACTCTTCAAAAGAGAGTAAAGGATTGCCGCACCTCCAAGTATTATATCTGCCCTTTCAGGTTCTAATCCCACAATGTGCCTTCTCTCTTCCACACTCATAGAGAGATAAAGTTTCATTTGATATATAACGTCATTAACCGCAAGCTTAACTCCATGAACCCTATCAGGGTCATATCTGCAAAGCCCCAGTTTTACAGATGCCATTGTAGTGACATTACCTCCCACACCTATCACCAGCCTCACTCTATCAGGAAAGTTCACTCGAGAAAACTGAACATCAGCAAAAGACAAGAGTTCATCTAACTCTTTCTGTGTAGCAGGATTTGACAGAAGATACCTCTCAGAAAGCGTCAACGCACCTACATTCAAACTCACCATACTCCTCACATCGTACCCCTTACCATATACAATCTCAGTGCTTCCACCACCTATGTCAAACACAACTACACAACTATCTCTTACATCAAAGCCAGAAACAGCTCCTATATAGGAGAGTTTTGCCTCTTCATGCCCATCAATAATCTCCAATTCAATACCAGTTTCCTGTTTCACTCTCTTCAAAAAATCCTCTGCATTTCTTGCCATCCTTAAAGCCATAGTGCCAATTGCAGCATATCCTACTACACCTTTATCCTCCATAAGCCCAGCAAAGCTTTTTAGTACCCCTACAGTTCTATCCATTGCTTCGGAGCTTATCAAACCAGTTGTATAAACTCCCCTTCCAAGCTTTGTGACAGAAAGCACATCACCAACTCTCTTAAAAGTTTTATCCTGGAGTCTATCAGCAATATACATAAGAGCAGAGTTTGAACCCACATCTACGGTTGCATACCTACTTAACTGCATAATCATCTCCAAAAACTCAAATTATTTCATGCAATAATATAGCAACCAGAGGAATAAGTCAAGGTGTGGATTGGATAAATATGTGATTTAAAGAAGCGGGGTAGCCTTCGAAGGCTACCCTTTGATATTAGAGGTTATTTACTATTTCTTGGGCAAATTCAGAGCACTTTACCTCCTTAGAACCTTCCATCTGTCGGGCAAGGTCATATGTGACAACACCAGAAGATATAGTCTTCTCCATTGCCTTTACGATAGCATCAGATACCTCTTTCCAGCCCATGTATTCAAACATCATACAGCCAGAAAGTATCAGTGCACCGGGGTTCACCTTGTCCATTCCTGCATACTTTGGTGCAGTTCCATGTGTAGGTTCAAAAAGCGCTACCTCGTCACCCATGTTTGCCCCAGGACCAATACCAAGTCCACCGACCTGTGCCAAAAGGGCATCAGACAGATAGTCCCCATTCAGGTTCGGTGTGGCAATAATGCTATATTCCTCCGGCCTCAAAAGAATCTGCTGAAACATAGCATCTGTTATCCTGTCCTTTATGACTACTTTCCCTTTAGGGGGTTTCCCACTGTACTTGGTGCAAACATCGTCCTCTGTGATGGTAGTATCTGAAAATTCTTCTCTCGCAACCTCGTATCCCCACTCTTTAAACGCACCTTCAGTATATTTCATTATATTCCCCTTATGCACCAAGGTTACACTGGGAAGATGCTTATCCAAAGCATATTTTATGGCCATCCTAACAAGCCTTTTAGTTTTAAATTCACTCATTGGCTTTACACCTACACCACAGTCATAAGAAAGATTACATCCCATCTCACAGTTCAAGAAGTCTATAACTCTTTTTGCCTCATCTGTACCCTGTTTCCACTCTATACCAGCGTATATATCATCGGTATTTTCCCTGAATATAACCACATTTACACGTTCGGGGTGCTTAACAGGAGCAGGCACTCCCTTAAAGTGTCTGACCGGTCTTACACAGGCGTAAAGGTCAAGCTTCTGTCTAAGCGTTACATTGAGACTCCTAAAACCACCTCCAATAGGTGTTGTTAAAGGCCCTTTCATTGCTATGCCATACTCCCTTATAGTCTGAAATGTCTCATCAGGTAACCACTCACCGAATTTATTGTATGCCTTCTGTCCTGCATATATCTCCTTCCACTGCACATATCTCCTACCTCCATATATCTTATCCACAGCAGCATCAAATACCATTCTTGCTGCCTTCCATATATCTGGTCCTATCCCATCACCCTCTATAAATGGCACAACAGGTTTATCAGAAATCTTAAAAGACATCATCTATACCTCCCCAGAGAGCTTTTTCTTATAAAATGGCAAGATACCTCCTGCCTTCAATAACTGTCTGTCTCTATCAGACAGCTCAACCTTTGCCTGAAATTCAAAGGATTTAGAAAGATTCACCACGCGAAAGTAATCCTTATCAAGCTCAACATCAACCTTCAGGAGATCACCCTGTTCTATCCTATTGTAAGTCTCCTTATCTATGATAAGAGGGATAATACCTGCATTTACCAGATTTGCCCTGTGTATCCTCGCAAATGAAGTTGCTATTACTGCCTTTATGCCCAGATACATCGGCGCCAAAGCTGCATGTTCTCTGCTCGAACCCTGCCCGTAATTTTCACCTCCAACAATTATACCTCCGTTCCTCCGCCTTGCCCTCTCATAAAATCCCGGATCAATAGCCTCAAATACATGTTTGGATATCTCCGGAAGATTGGAACGCAGAGGTAGGATATTGGCACCTGCAGGCATGATATGGTCAGTCGTGATGTTATCTCCAACCTTTATTAAGACCTCCGCAGATATCGTGTCTTCCATTTCCCCTTTTAACTCAAGTGAAACAATATTAGGTCCCTTGATGACTTCGACACTTTCAGGGTCAGGAGACGGTGGAAGTATCATTGTGTCATCTATAACATACTTCTCAGGCTCTCTAACGATAATAGGCTCCATACCCAGATGCCTTGGGTCAGTTATAACACCTGTGATAGCAGATGCAACCGCTGTCTCAGGGCTAACAAGATAAACAAACGCACTCTTTGTCCCACTCCTACCGTAGAAGTTTCTGTTGTAAGTTCTCAGACTAACACCACCAGTAGGAGGAGAGAAACCCATCCCAATGCATGGCCCACACCCCATTTCAAGAATTCTCACACCCGCAGAGAGTATCCACTCAAGTGCACCATTTCTCTGTAGCTCCAGCATAACCTGCCTGGAACCCGGATTAAGTGCAACACTGACACCTGGATGCACCCTTTTACCCCTCAACATCAATGCTACTTTCATAAGGTCCTTGAACGAGGAGTTCGTGCAACTACCTATAGCAACCTGGTCAACCTTTTTACCCTCTATTTCTTTTACCTTTACGACATTATCCGGCGAATGGGGTTGAGCAACAAGCGGCTCAAGCTCATCAAGGTCTATAACTATCTCCGACTCGTATTCTGCATCCTCGTCCGGTAGTATCTCAAACCAATCCCTTTCCCTGCCTTGAGACTTCATAAACCTATACGTAACCTCATCACTCGGGAATATAGATGTCGTTGCACCAAGCTCCGTACCCATATTTGTTATGGTAGCTCTCTCGGTAACATCAAGATATTTCAAAGCTGGTCCCGTGTACTCAAATACCTTATTAACTCCACCCTTAACAGTGAGCATCTGCAAGAGCCTCAATATAATATCCTTCGCGGAAACAAAAGGCATGAGCCTCCCCCTTAAATCGACTTTCACAACCTCTGGCATAACAATACTATAAGGTTCCCCTGCCATTGCAAGCGCTACATCCAATCCACCTGCCCCTATGGCAACCATGCCTATGCCACCTGCCGTCGGTGTATGACTGTCAGAGCCAAGGAGCGTCTTACCAGGGATAGAAAACCTCTCTAAATGCAATTGGTGGCATATACCGTTGCCAGGTCTTGAAAAATATACACCATACTTTGAAGCCGATGTCTGGAGAAACCTATGGTCATCCGCATTCATAAAGCCATTCTGCATCAAGTTATGGTCAACATAGCTAACAGAGAGTTCCGTTTTCACCTTTTTCAGACCAAGTGCTTCAAACTCAAGATAGACCATCGTACCAGTAGCATCCTGAGTGAGCGTCTGGTCAATCTTGATAGAAATGGGTTCACCTGCTCTCATATTCCCACTTACGAGGTGGGATTTTACAATCTTCTTAAAAACCCCGAGACCCAAAGGTTACACCTCCCAATATAAAATCAGGCTACCTGCTTTACTTTATCTATTATGCTACTTATTTCTGATTAAAGAGCTTTTTTCTTACTTAAGAATACAGATATGTATGGCCACATAAGCGCAACTACTGTTATGATGAAAAGAGAAAGCGTAAGTGGATGCATCAGCACACCTGACCAGCTAAAGTGTTCTATAATAAGTGCCCTGCGCAGGTTGTTCTCTATGAGTCTTCCCAGGACAAGTCCAAGTACAAGTGCTGCCACAGAGAACTTATACCTCTTCATAAAGTACCCCACAACCATAAACGCAAGAAAAATCCAGACATCGTCTATATCATTGTTCAAACCAAAAGAGCCCACTGCCGACAACAAGAGTATTGATGTCCCTACTATGTAATACCTTAG
>JAGHAJ010000165.1 GCA_021161545.1 Synergistota bacterium
CTATAGGTTTGCCAAGCATCTCAGCACACCTGTTAGCAACATAATAATGCGAGGTACCATGAAAGCCATACCTTCTTATCCTATGCTCTTCATAATAATTGTATGGAAGACCATACACATACGCCTTCGGTGGCATTGTCTGGTGGAACGCAGTATCGAATACCCCTACCATAGGGACACCCGGCATTAATGTCATCGTAGCTTTTATACCAAGCAGATTCGGCGGATTATGCAAAGGTGCAAGGTCCGTATACTTTTCAACAGCCGCAATAACATCATCATCAATGACCACAGAACTCGCAAACTTTTCACCCCCATGCACAACTCTATGACCAACTGCCTTTATCTCGGACATATCTTTAATAACTCCGTAATCTGGATGCGTGAGGGCATCCATTACCATCTTTATACCCACATTATGATTGGGTATATCAGCTGGTATAATAACCTTTTCCTTCCCCATTGGCGCATGATTTAACCTCGAATCAGGTATACCAATCCTCTCCACAATCCCCTTTGCCATCACACTTTCATCCGTCATATCAAAAAGCTGATACTTAATAGAAGAACTACCACTATTAACAACCAGAATCTTCACTTCTTGCCCCCCTTTTCATACTTATTTCCTCTTTGATCACAACTGCCACTGCATATTCCCCATCATGAGAAATGGAAAGATGGTATTTACATAAAGGCTTCCGTTTGTATCTTATAGAAGGCACGCCGTTCCCTCCGTGCACTACTTCTACATCTTTCCATCTAAATCCCACGATGCCCCCTTCAGCCTTAAAAAACGCCTCTTTTGCTGCAAACATGCCTGCAATTGTTTGAATAGAGCACTTCTTTCTACCTATTATATACTCTATCTCCACATCTGTAAATATCCTTTTGAGAAAGGTATCCAGCTCCTTCAAAGAAGCTATTCTGGCAACCTTTACAATATCTACACCTATACCACTAACCATTCCAGTCAAATCTCTCAGGTTTAAGTGGCCTACCCATAAGCTCTTTTAAAGCATCAAGAGGCGGTTTTCCTTCAAATAAGACCTTATACACTTCTGATGTTATAGGCATACTAACGTCAATCTCTGAACTCCATCTATATACCGCTTCTGTGGTAGCAACACCTTCTGCTACCATCCTCATCTCAGCAAGAATATCATTCAGGACCTTCCCCTTTCCTATCTGATATCCAACAAACCTGTTCCTGCTATGCTTACTCATACATGTTACAAGTAGGTCTCCAAGTCCGGAAAGCCCTGAAAATGTAATCGGGTCCGCTCCAAACCTCACTCCGAATCTTGTAATTTCCACAAGCCCACGGGTAATCAATGCAGCTTTCGTATTATCTCCCATTTCAAGCCCTTCGAGTATTCCAGAAGCTATCGCTATTATATTTTTGAGTGCCCCCCCCATTTCCACCCCAACAACATCGGTAGACCTATACACCCTGAAATACTCCGCGCTAAACACATTTTGCACTATTCTTGCAGTATCATCACTAAACGAAGCCGCAACAACACTTGTAGGCACTAACCTTACAACCTCTTCAGCATGACTCGGTCCCGAAAGAACTACAACTCTCTCCCTCTCCACAGAAAGCGTATCCAGAATTATCTGAGAAACTCTTCTATTCGTAGCCACTTCTATACCTTTCGATAAGCTAACAAAAATTACATTTCCAGAAAAGGTATAGTCTCTCACACTCTCCAGAACGGAAGCCAAAAACTGCGTGGGAACGCCAAACACAACGATATCTGCATCCTCTATAGAAGTAAAATTATTTGTAAAAACGAGAGAATCGGCTAACCTCACGCCTGGAAGGTAAGGTAGATTTTCTCTATAGGCGATTAGAAGCTCTCTAAGCTCCCTCCTGCGACACCATAGAGTTACCTTGTAGCCCTTTCTACTCAAAAGGTTAGCTACAGCCGTCCCCCAGCTACCTGCACCTATGACAAATATATTCAAACCTTCTTATTCCCCCAGATATGCCTTTCTTACATCCTCATTTTCGAGCAGTTCCTTCCCTGTACCTTCCATGACTATTCTACCCGTCTCCAAGACATAAGCATAATCTGCAATCTTTAACGCAGCCTTTGCATTCTGCTCTATAAGAAGTATGGTTGTACCCTCTTCCCTAATCTTTGTTATTATTTGGAATATCTCTCTAACGAGGTTCGGAGCCAACCCCAAAGAAGGTTCATCCATAGTTAAAAGCTTGGGCCTTGTCATCAAAGCTCTACCCACAGCAAGCATCTGTTGCTCACCACCAGAGAGAGAACCCGCAAGCTGCCAGTTTCTTTCCTCTAATCTGGGGAACAGCTCATAAACCCATACAAGGTCTCTTTCAAGACCCTCTTTGTCCTCCCTATTGTAGGCGCCCATCATAAGATTCTCATAGACGGTAAGATTTACAAAGACCCTTCTGCCCTCAGGCACCATAGCTATACCTTTTCTTACTATCTCATGCGCAGGAAGACCAAGAATCTCTTCATCCATAAACTTGATGGAACCATCGCCTTCAACAAGCCCGGATATAGTTCTCAATGTGGTGCTCTTCCCAGCACCATTTGCACCTATCAATGCCACTATTTTTCTACTTTCAACCCTGAAAGATATACCTTTTAAGGCATGAATTCCACCATAGTAAACGTGTAAATCCTCTACCCTAAGCATTTTCTTCATCTTCCTTTCCAAGATATGCCTCTATAACCCGAGGGTTATTCTGGATATCTTTCGGTTCAC
>JAGHAJ010000007.1 GCA_021161545.1 Synergistota bacterium
AATGTTTTCCCACCTAAAACTATTCGTGTATGCAAAACCCTGCTTATTGTCCCTTATAACCCTTACACCTAATCCTTGCTCAATGGAACTTTCCCAGCTCTCCACATTACCATCACTAAACTCAACAGAAAAAGACAACGATACACCAAACACGAAGTCAGCTTCTATTCCCTTTGACTTAGCAACATCAATGACCCTTAAAGCCAAATTCCTCACTCTATCTGCGTCAAGGTGTACCATCCCTACCGCTCCTTTCTTCTGAGTTCATCTATTCGCCTCCTCAACCGCTTCTCATAACCCATAATTGTGGGCTCATAATATCTCCTACTTTCAGGAAGATATCTCTGCTTAACCCAGTGCCCTACATAGTCATGAGGATAAAGGTATCCCTTTCCCATCCCTGGCCCCCTAAGGTGCAATGGCACCTCAAAGAGCTTTCCACCCTTTATATCATCCTTTACAGCGTTTACCGCTTTATAGACAGAGTTACTCTTAGGTGCAGTTGCAATATATATCGCAGCCTCCCCAAGTGGCAGTATAGCCTCAGGCCAACCTATCACATCGGCAGACTGCATAGCAGCAGATGCAAGGACCAATGCTATCGGGTCTGCTAAACCCACATCTTCCGCCGCACAGATAGCAATCCTTCTTGCAATAAACCTCACATCCTCACCACTTTCTGCCATTCTAACAAGCCAGTATATGGTTGCATCTGGGTCAGAACCCCTCATGCTCTTTATAAAGGCCGATATAAACTGATAATGCTTTTCTCTGTCCTTATCATACCACAAAGGTGGCATTTGTAAAACCTCTTTCAACGTCTTGACATCTACCTTAGCCTCTTTACTTACCTCATCAACAGTAGCATGAAAAACCATTTCCAAAGCATTAAGTAACCCTCTCGCATCCCCACCGGAAAACAAAATCAACAAATCTTCCGCCTCTTTCTCCAAAGTCACTACGTAATTGCCTAAACCCCTTTCTCTATCTGACACAGCCATCTTCAAGATCGTTCTCAATTCATCTACTGAGAGGCTCTTAAACTCAAACACCTTGAGACGAGAAATCAAAGCCCTGTTCAACTCAAAAAATGGATTTTCAGTAGTAGTACCTATAACAATAATAGTACCATCTTCCATATAAGGCAATAGCACATCCTGTTGTAGCCTGTTAAACCGATGCACCTCATCTATAAAAAGCATTAGAGGTGGTGAATCTACAGCCCTCAAGACAATGGGCTTTAACTCTTTGATACCAGCAATTGCAGCATTAAGTCTTTCAGAGGGATAACCAGTTTTAGAGGCTATAATATTGGCTACCGCACTCTTACCAACACCCGGGGGACCGTAAAACACCATGGAACTAACCGCATCCCTTTCTATGAGCGTCCTTAAGGGCTTCCCTTCCCCAAGGATATGCCTCTGCCCAACAAACTCATCAAAGTTTCTCGGCATCATTCTCAAAGATAGTGGAATATACTCTCTCACACCAGACCATTCCTCTTTAAAAGTTCAGTAACTACTTTCCTTGCTGTGTTTACAGCCGCATCTTCAAACTCAATCACATTATGTTTGCCAGAATAAAAGCCCTCAACAACATAATTCACAACATCTGTATATCCATCATCCATAAAAACCACATTGACAAGTGGATTTATAGAAAGGAGTCGTTGTTCTAAAATATCCTTCCTTAAAAACCCAACTGTTTCAGAAAATGCATCACAATCACCAGAACAAATTGATCCTCCATCACCTACTATAATTAAATTTCCTATTCCCATCCTCACCAGTATCTCCGCCACCATTGAACCATACCCATCAGGTTCAACAATAGCAACGCTACTTTTCCAAAGAACACGTTCTTCTTCAGGTGTCAGGAAGCCAGAAAACTCTCTTTGTGACAAACAAGGGTCCTTAAGGAGAATACCATAGAGTTCTTGCAAATCACTTACGATAAGGTCTGCATTGCAGGAAGTTGGGCACTTAGAACTTCTTATAAAGACAGTCCTCGCACCTGCTCGTGCACCAGAAAGAACATCATACTCAAAATCACCAATCATAACTACATCCTTTGGTGAAACATCTACGAGCTCACATGCAGAAACAACAGCAGCAGGAGAAGGCTTTGGCTCAGACATCTCCCTGCTCACAGCCACATCCCAATCAAGAGAAAACTTATCTTTTATGCGTTCAACCGTATCCCAGCAGTTTCTGGTAACAATTCCCCATTTTAACCCTTTCTCCCTTACATAAGAAATTATTTGTTTTATACCCTCCCGTAAGGTGCTACTTTCTACTGCGTCCAATTCCATCTTCTTTAATCTGTTACGCGCCCAAAATCTCTTTTCTACAGGGAGTTTTTCTATACTTTCCAGGATGGGAACCTGCTTACCGAAAAGTTCCTTCTTAATAGCAAAAAGGTCTAAATTACTTTCCACCACCACCCCATCCAAGTCAAATAGAAAGGCTTTAAGCTGTGAGAACCGCCACATGAGATACCTCCATAATATATAACCCCGCCGTGCCGTGTGTCGAAGGCTTTGAACCTGTTCCCTCAGAACAGGCGGCACTCCCTCGAGCACTTCGCGTAGGCCTCTACAGGCCTGCGACTCCATACCCGAAAATGAGCACCCTTTTAGTCAGTGTTGGCTCAAAGCTTTCTTATCCACACGTACACCGCAGGGCCTCTCTACAAATATTTTATCACACAAGAAACAGTTATTCAAGGTGATTTTCGTAAGTCAGCAGAAATAAAATAAAATCTTCAGAATATTACAAGGATCTCTGGTAAAATCAACTGGTGATGTCTTATAATTCCTGTAAAAAGGAATGGCCTAAGTTATAATTGTAAATGCAACAAAACTAATAAAAGAAAGGAGACCACCAAGTCAAAAAATGCGCAAGGGGTTGGAAGAATTGCTAAAAGAAGTTATAGAAGACGCTAAGTGAAGATGTTTGGCCACCTTTTTACAAGAAATTTGGGACTTGACCTACCTATCTGTGACTTTAAATCTTATATACTTGACAGTTTTATTATTATTATTTATAATATTTTCACAAGTGTATACTCCGATCTTGTGTTACCCAACTTGTGCTACCCAATGGCTAGCACAAGGCGTTAAGGGTAAAAAGGTGCCTTTTACCCTGCCGTGCTTACAAAGGGCACCTTCCTTAAGGTCGGGAAAGGTCTTTTTGTATTGTCAAGGTAGAAAGGAGGTGCTTACGGGGAAACTCTTCAACTCAAAAACAAAAAACTTCGGGAGGTGAATAAAGGTATGTTAAGTGGGTATATGGGAAAGATATTACGGGTTAACCTCACGGAGAGGAGTGTAAAAGTAGAGGAGTTAAATGAAGAGATAGCAAAAGGGTTTATCGGAGCAAGAGGTTTAGCAGAAAAGATATTATATGACGAAGTCGACCCAAAGACAGACCCATTATCCCCAAAGAATAAACTTATATTTGCAACTGGTCCTCTAACTGGAACAATAGCACCAACAGGTGGTAGATACGACCTCGTAACCATAGGTGCTTTAAACCACAGGATAGCTGCAAGCAACTCTGGAGGGTTCTTTGGAGCAGAATTGAAACTTGCTGGATATGACCTGCTAATAGTGGAAGGAAAAGCAGACAAACCAGTGTACATATGGATAAATGATGAACACGTGGAAATCAAAGATGCATCACACCTTTGGGGTAAGGATGTATACGAAACTACCGACAGGATAACGGAAGAGCTTGGAGATAAGAAGATAAAAGTAGCCTGTATAGGACAGGCGGGAGAAAACCTTGTCAAATTCTCTGCTGTGATGAACGATAAATACAGGGCTGCAGGTAGAACCGGAGTAGGAGCAGTAATGGGCTCCAAGGCTTTAAAGGCTATTGCTGTAAGAGGAACTAAAAAAGTGAAGATAGCAAGCGAGGCAAAGTTTAAAGAAGCGATGAAGAAGGCAATGGATTTGATAAAGAGTAATGGTGTCACCTCCCAAGGATTACCAACGTATGGAACAATGGTGCTCAACAATATAATAGACCAGCATGGTTTATACCCTACAAGAAACTTCCAAGATGGAACCTTTGAACATGTTGAAGATGTAAGTGGAGAAAAACTAAAAGAGACCTATCTTGTAAAAAACAGAGCTTGTTTTGCATGTCCCATAGGATGCGGAAGGGTTTGCCGCCTGCCAGACGGAGAAGAAGGTGAAGGTCCAGAGTATGAAACAAGCTGGGCATTTAGTGCAGATTGTGGTGTAAATGACCTAATAGCTGTAATAAAGGCAAACAACCTATGCAACAAATACGGATTAGACACCATCAGCACAGGTGCAACCATTGCAGCTGCAATGGAGCTCTACGAAAAAGGTTACTTAAAAGATGAAGAATTACAGGGAGGACCAAAACTAAACTTTGGAAACGCGGAGGCAATTACATATTACACAAAAGCGATAGCACTAAGAGAGGGTCTTGGAGATAAATTAGCAGAAGGCTCTTTAAAATTCGCCCAAAATTATGGACATCCAGAACTTTCAATGAGTGCAAAAGGGCAAGAGCTGCCAGCATATGATCCTAGAGGTGCGCAAGGACACGCCCTCGAATACGCAACATCAAACAGAGGTGGTTGCCACGTAAGAGGATACATGATATCTCCAGAAATCCTTGGCGTACCTGAGAAACTAGACCCATTCTCAACAGAAGGAAAGGCAAAGTGGGTAAAAATATTCCAGGACCTCACGGCAATTATAGACTCAGAGGGATTATGTTTATTTACATCCTTTGCTCTTAGCTTGGAGGAATACACGGAACTCTACAATGCGGTAGTGGGTACAAATTACTCACCAGATGAAATGCTGAAGCTAGGAGAGAAAATCTGGAATTTAGAAAAGCTGTTCAATCTAAAGGCTGGCTTTGGTAAAGGAGATGACACACTTCCAGAAAGATTCCTCAAAGAGCCCATGCCATCAGGTGCAGCAAAGGGGCAGGTTGTACAACTCGGAAAAACTCTCCCAGAATACTATAAGCTAAGAGGTTGGAACGAAGAAGGCATACCAACAGATGAAAAATTAAGAGAGTTAGGCTTGAAGTGAACTATGTTGAGGTGAGGGATTTCCCTCACCTCAACAGCTTCTATACAGAAAGAAGGAATACTAATGAAAAAGAACATAGAACTATCATTCAAAGACTACAAAGTTACAATAGAAAAAAAACTAAACCTTAAGAAGTTATATATAGAAGTGACAAATAGGTGCAATCTAAACTGCAAGATGTGCTTTAGAAGGTTCTGGAAAGACCCTATAGGAGAGATAAACATAAAAAATTTTAAACACATCCTCGAGAGCACAAAACCTTTCAAAGAATTAGAAACCATCTACTTAGGCGGAATAGGCGAACCAACTGTACATCCAAAATTCAGTCAAATTATACAAACAGTAAAAGACTATGGTTACAGGTTAGAATTTGCCACAAATGGCACAAATCTGAAAAAGTACGCAAATGAAATAGTAGATATAGGAGTAGATACTATCATCATTTCCATAGATTCGCCAGACCCTTTAATTTACAAGGATATAAGGGGCACAGAGTTTTTTAGTATAATAGAAAATGTTAAAACAGTACAGGAAATAAAAGAAAGAAAAGGTAAAAGTACACCAGCTATAGGAGTAGAAGTTGTAGTAATGAAAGAAAACCTCAATAGCTTAGAAGAAATCGTCAAACTCGCAGGCAAAGAACTCAAAGCAAACTTCATCATGTTTTCAAACTTAATGCCATTCAGCAAGGAACTCTCAGAAGAGATAGTATACAATGGACTTGTAGACACAAAAAGTATGATAGACAGATTAAACAAACTTATAGGAACTTACAGAATAAAAGTCCTGACACCTAAGTTCGAGCTATTGACAGAAAGAAGATGTCAATTCATTGAAGAATCTGCAGCAGTAATAAGATGGGATGGGGAAGTAGCACCCTGCTATCGCTTTTTGCACAACTATCCAGAATACATATTAAGTAGAGAAAAACAGGTAAAAGCTTTCTCGTTTGGTAATGCACTCAAAGAAAGGCTTTCAGATATATGGACAAGAGAATCCTATATAGCATTCAGATATAGTGTAAAAAACTTTCTTTTCCCTTCTTGTACAGACTGCCCATTACGTGATGCATGCGAATATGTAAAAGACACAGATGCAGACTGCTGGGGCAACATTCCATCTTGCGGAGATTGCTTATGGGCACGCGACATTGTAAAATGCCCTTAAGTGGTGGAGGCGGCGGGAATCGAACCCGCGTCCGAAGGGACCCGGTGTTAAAGGGTACTACAGGCTTGGTTGGGGTTTTTACATTCGGTGAATGGGTCTCCCCCCAACCGGATACCCCTTCACCTATCCCGAAAGTTGTCTCCTTGCAAACCCGGGATAGCTTGCAAGGACAAGCTGCCATCAATGGTTACACCCTTTACCTCCCGACAGCTAAGAGGCAAAAGATGTGGCTGTCTTTAAGCAGCCAAAGCGTATGCAGGTTCTTCTGCAGTTACTTTTTCCCCATTGTTTTACGAGGTAATGGGACCTCGGCCTGCACCTTCACACCTCATCCCCCGTCGAAACCATTTCGCCCCCATTTTACTACCTTTTAACGGCCTCGCGGAGCCTTCTCTCAATCTCTCTCCTAGCCAATTCTCTCCTCTTATCATATACATGCTTCCCCTTTGCAAGGGCAAGTTCCACCTTTACTTTCCCTCTATCATTTATGTACATAGACAATGGTACCAGCGTATAGCCTCTTTCCTTTGTCTTACCGATAAGCTTCCTGATTTCTTGCTTATGCAACAAAAGCTTCCTCTTCCTTAATGGATCATGATTCATATAGCTCGCAGGGTCATACACACTTATATGC
>JAGHAJ010000045.1 GCA_021161545.1 Synergistota bacterium
CCCTCGTTATCGCCGCCGTCAACGTCGTCTTCCCATGATCAATATGACCTATCGTACCTACATTCAAATGCGGCTTCGTCCTCTCAAACTTCTCCTTCGCCATCTCCTATCTTTACCCCCTCTTTATCTTATTTTTTCAAGTAGATCCCTTGGGACCTCACTATAATGAGAAAATTGCATGGTGTAATTGCCACGCCCCTGCGTCAAAGACCTCAATGTAGTAGCGTAGCCAAACATCTCAGACAAAGGCACTTCTGCCCTTATAACCATTATGTTCTGCCTGTGGGATATCTCTATAACCTTTCCCCTCCGCGAATTTATATCACCAGTAACATCTCCCAGATATTGCCCGGGAACAACTATCTCCAACAACATAATAGGTTCTATTATAATTGGACTCGCCTTCTTCATTGCCTCCTTAAAGGCAATAGAAGCTGCTATTTCAAAAGCAATATCCGAAGAATCTACTTCATGAAAAGAACCATCATACACAACAGCCCTCACACCCGTCACAGGATAACCCCTCAAGACACCACTTGTCATCGCATCTTTTATACCCTTTTCTATCGCAGGCACATACTCCTTTGGTATAGCTCCACTCTTTATCTCAGATACAAATTCAAAGTCCTTATCTATGCCCAGCGGTTCCAAGCGAAGATAAACATCACCATATTGCCCCCTTCCTCCACTCTGCCTTACAAACTTACCTTCCGCCTCTCCCACTTTCTTAATACTCTCCTTGTAAGCCACTTTCGGCTTACCCACTCGCGTATTGACCTTAAACTCCCTTTGTAATCTATCTGTAATAATTTCGAGATGCAGTTCTCCCATACCAGAGACAATGGTTTGTCCTGTCTCCTTATCTACCCTTACCCTAAACGTTGGGTCTTCTTCCATCAGACTTGCAAGCGCACCGTCAAGCTTATCCTGATCACCTTTACTCCTCGGCTCTATAGAAACAGATATAACTGGTTCAGGGAACTTCATAACTTCAAGTAAAATAGGATGCTTCTCATCACAAAGGGTGTCTCCCGTAACCGTAAGTTTAAACCCCGGTGTAGCCACAATACTTCCCGTATAAGCCTCCTTTATTTCCTCCCGCTTATTTGCGTGCATCCGAAGAATCCTACTTACCCTCTCCTTCTTTCTCTTTGTAGAGTTATATACATACGAACCACTTTTTATAGAACCAGAATACACCCTGTAATAGACAAGCCTCCCCATATATGGGTCAGCAACAACCTTAAACGCCAACGCAGAAAATGGTTCATCATCATCTGCCTTTCTCACAATCTCCTCCCCTGTTTTAGGGTCAATACCTTTGATAGGCGGCACATCCAAAGGAGATGGTAAGTAATCGACAATACCATCCAATAACGGTTGAACACCTTTATTCTTAAACGAAGAGCCGCAAAATACAGGTACTATAGAGAAGCTCAAACATCCTTTCCTTACAGCCCTTTTTAAAAGTTCTTCCGGGATATATTTCCCCTCCAGATACAGCTCCATCACTTCATCATCAATTTCTCCAGCAGCAGCAACTAAATTTTCTCTTTTTTCCATAGAAACATCTCTCAGCTCTGGTGGAATGTCAAAATAGTTGTACTTTTCCCCTGTCTCATCCAGATAAACAATAGCCTTCATTTTCACAAGGTCAACCATTCCCTTAAAGTTATCTTCTATACCTATAGGAATCTGAACAGGCACTGCATTTGCACCTAACTTCTCCCTAATAGAGTCAACTACCCAATCGAAATCTGCACCAACCCTATCAAGTTTATTCACATAGGCTATTCTTGGTATTGCATACTTGTCCGCCTGTCTCCAGACCGTCTCAGATTGCGGTTCAACCCCACCAACAGAGCAAAATATAGCAATCGCTCCATCCAATACTCGCAAACTTCTTTCTACCTCAACAGTAAAATCAACATGCCCTGGTGTATCTATTATATTTATATGATGCCCACGCCACTCACATGTTGTGGCAGCAGACGTAATAGTTATACCCCTCTCCTGTTCTTGTTCCATCCAATCCATCGTAGCCGTTCCCTCATCAACCTCACCTATACGATGTGTTTTACCAGTATAGTACAACATCCTTTCAGTAGTAGTAGTCTTACCAGCATCTATATGGGCCATAATACCAATATTTCTAACTGTATGAAGTGGAAACGACCTACTCATAAATACTCTCCCTTACCATCTATAGTGAGCGAAAGCCCTATTAGCTTCTGCCATTCTATGGGTATCTTCTCTCTTTTTCATAGCTCCGCCTTCACCTCTGGAAGCCTCTATAAGTTCAGCAGCTAATCTCTCTGCCATTGTTCTTCCACCTCGAGACCTCGCATACTGTATAATCCACCTGATAGAAAGTGCCTGCTGACGGTGAGGTGAAACTTCAACTGGCACCTGATAGGTTGCCCCTCCAACCCTACGTGGTCTGACCTCAATAAGGGGTTTAACATTCCCTATTGCCTTATTAAAGATATCAAACGGATCCTCTCCCGTTCTCTCTCTTATTATATCCATCGCCTTATAAAACTGTCTCTCCGCTACTCCCTTTTTCCCATCCCACATCATCGAGTTTATAAACTTTGCTACTACCTTACTACCATATACAGGGTCTGGAGCAACATCCCTTCTAACAGCCCTATTTCTCCTTGCCATATATCAGCACCCCTCTCTACTTCTTAGGCTTTTTAACACCATATTTAGACCTTGCCTGCTTTCTATTTTCAACACCAGTAGCATCCAGTGTGCCCCTTATTATATGATATCTTACACCCGGAAGGTCCTTCACACGGCCACCCCTAACTAATACAACAGCATGTTCCTGCAAAGTATGACCTATACCAGGAATATATGCAGTAACTTCTATTCCATTAGTCAGCCTGACCCTCGCAACTTTCCTCAATGCAGAATTAGGCTTCTTAGGGGTAACTGTCCACACCCTCGTACATACACCCCTCTTTTGGGGACACCCACCTAATGCAGGTGCAGAAGACCTACCCTTCACTATTTTCCTTCCATGCCTACATAACTGATTTACCGTTGGCATTACATCTCCTCCTTTATCTAAGCAATGCAACTGAAGAAGCGGGGCGCTTTATGCCTGCAGCTTTCCCCAACATCTCCTTAGAATCAACTAATTCTACTTTCACGCCCATCCTACCAGCTACATCTAACAGCTCAGTAAATATTC
>JAGHAJ010000259.1 GCA_021161545.1 Synergistota bacterium
TGGAGAGGCTGTGGTTTTTCCACAGTTTTAGCAAAAGAGGTATCCATAATGCTGCAGATAGAATAACAGAGGGAATATCTGGTAGTGGTGATAAATACCCGCTCATTAACATGCGTGGCAGGAAGGAGCTTCTTGCAGTAAGGAAAGGATTGACCCTTCTTTATGTGTTAGGTAAGGTGTTGCCAATGTTGGGATTGCTTGGCACCGTGCTTGGAATGGTAAAGGTATTCCAACAGGTGTCTTTGGGTAATATAGGCAATCCCAGTGCGCTTGCTTCTGGTATTTGGGAGGCCCTTCTCACTACTGTTGCTGGGCTGGTGTCGGCTATTCCTGCCATACTCTTTCATTCTTACTTTTCCTCTCGAGTTGACAGGATGAGGACATCTCTTGAAGAAGAGGTTATGGAGAGGATGAATAAGAATGCTTAAAAAGATTCCACTTGCGTTAAGCCTAATAGTTGGCGTTCTTTTAGCTTTGAGTGTTGTTTCTTATGCCTCTGCTGTGTGTTTGAAGGATGACCTTGGTGAGAAGGTATGCTTTAAGAGCCCTCCTGCAAGAGTTATATCCCTTGCCCCCAGTATCACGGAAACTATCTATGCTGTTGGAGGAGAAGATAGGCTTGTGGCTGTTACCAATTATGCGAACTATCCGCCTGCAGCTTTGAAGAAGAAAAGGGTAGGCGGTGTTTGGAATCCGAATAAGGAGTTGATAATCTATCTCAGGCCTGACCTTGTGTTTGGTCTGGCAAATGTTCATAGAAAGCTCTTTGTGTATCTTCACGGCTTGGTATAAAGACTTTTGCTTTCAGGTTGTATGCATCTATAAATGCAGTCTATAGAGAGATAAGAGATGTTACTATCATATTAGGCAAGAAGCGAAGAGGTATTTCCCTGTTGAGTGAGATTCGGGGTGAAGTGGAGGATATTCGAAAAAAGGCAAAGATGCTCCCTGTAAAGCCACGAGTGTTTTTTATCATGTGGGACAATCCACTTGAGACAGTAGGTAATGAATCTGTTGTTACAGACCTCATAACGATGGCAGGTGGTATATGTGTCACGAAGGGTTTGTCAGAGCACTTTCCGCTATACAGTAGGGCGAAGGTGGTAGTGGATAATCCGGATATAATACTCTTTGCGGGCGGGAAAGGTGGTATGGGTTTGTCCAAAGAGAGGATAAAATCCCTTTTCAAGGATATGAAGATAAATGCCGTGAGGGACAATGCAATATACGAGATGGATGCAGATATCCTCTTTAGAACTGGTCCGAGAACTGTGATTGCGCTGAGACAGATGTACACTATATTCAAAAAATGGGCTAATAGCAGGACGAAGAGATGATAGACTTTAGAGACAGTCAGAAAGAAGAAGAGCTTTCTGTAGATATTACACCCTTGGTAGATATTATATTGCAGCTCATAATATTCTTGGTCTTGACTACTACATTTATTCAGAATTACAATGGTGTTATACTCAGGTTGCCCCGTTCTTCTACTCCTGAGCCACAGATAGGTAAGACAAGGATGTTTGTCTCTGTGGATAGAAAAGGTGATTATTATGTTGGTAGAAAACGGTGTAGCCTTTATGATGTTGTTGGAACTATCAAAGGAACGAAGGGCTTTACATCTGGAAAGCTGTGGGTTATCATTAAAGCTGATAGGCAAGCACCCTATGGTGCTGTTATGAAGCTCATAGACACCTTGCATAAAAATAGGATAGATAGATTTTGGTTGGCGACACTTCCAGAACGGGAACGATGAAAAGGCAATTGTGGTTTTTGTTTCTCTCGACGTCTGTGGGGATGCATCTGTTTTTCTTCTCGTTGTTGGGCAATTATGCAAACCTTTATACGAAGAAGATAGTAAGGGACTACCTGGCCGTCAGAGTTATCAGTCTTCCACCACCTCCTACGGTAAGTGCCACGATGAAAGTCTCGTCTCTTAGTGTAGTGGGTGATAAGAGTGTTAGTGTTGACCTTTCTAAAGTGGTGAGGAAGTCCCTTGTGCGTGAGGTAAATGTTTCCTTTGAGCTTCTACATCGGGATACGGGGGGTATAAGACAATTCGTGGCGGAGATTCCCGAGAAGAAGTATATCAAGCCAGAGAAGATGCTCATTAAGGCAGTATTTAAGCCTTTACCGGTAAAGCCCGTTGCTGCTACCAAGAGCTTTGATGCTCACATTGTCTACAGAAAGGAGACAAAGAAGGTCTTTAAGAGAGTGGTCAAAAAGAAGTTGCTTGGTAGAAAACCCCGTGGGAAGATTCATAAGGAGCAGCAACGAATTCCATCAAAAGTTGCTCGTATGCCTCAAAAAAAGTTGCCCTTTAAGCCTCTACCGAAGAGAGGTGGTGCTGCTATCGCAAACTCCTCTGGTAGCAGGCAGTTTCGGACTGTCAGTATAAAAAAGCTCCGTTTTGTCAAAAAGGTTGTGCCTAAGTATCCCTTCGTGGCGAGACAACTTGGTTATGAGGGAGTTGTAAAACTTAGTTTTATAGTTGACAGGGATGGTAGGGTATGTGATGTTAGGCTCTTGAAGGGTTCTGGTAGAAAGGTTCTTGATAAAGCAGCCATTTCGGCGGTGAGGAAATGGCGATTTTCACCGATTAGCAGAAGTGTGAGAGTGGTAACGAGCATCGTTTTTAGGCTTGAAGATTAAAATCTTTTCAGTCTGTTGGATTTGAAGAGGGTGGTCTTTTGATGGGTAGCTACAAAAGATTGAGCTTGAAAGATGTGATTTTTGGCTATGATAAACCGTTTCTCAGTGTATCATCTCTTGATGTTGAGAGTGGTAAGTTTTATGCAATAGTGGGTCCGAATGGTGCTGGAAAGACCACCCTTATAAAGCTTATGGGGGGAGTGTATAGACCCTGGGAAGGGGATGTCTTTATAGATGGAGAGCCCCTTAGATATGATGACAGAAAGTGGATAGCCAGAAAGGTGGCGGTTGTCTCGCAGGAGGTCGATTGGAATATATCTCTCACTGTGCATGAGATTGTTTCTATGGGCAGGTATCCGTATGGTGAAAA
>JAGHAJ010000118.1 GCA_021161545.1 Synergistota bacterium
ACCCTTTAGGCTCTTGTACCATGAAGTATAATCCAAAGGTAAATGAAGATGTTGCGAGAATGGATAAGCTTGTAGATATTCATCCTTATCAGGAAGATAGTGATGTTCAGGGGTCCTTGTCGTTGTTATGGGAAGCAAGAAACTATTTGCTTGAGATTACGGGAATGGACGAAATGACATTCCAGCCTGCTGCGGGGGCGCATGGCGAGCTTACAGGTACCCTTATAGCGCGAAAGTACTTTGAAGTAAAAGGTGAGAAAAGGACTACCATAGTAGTTCCGGATTCAGCGCATGGGACAAATCCAGCTTCTGCTGCAATGGCAGGATTTAAGGTAATAGAGGTAAAATCCGATAAGGATGGCTGTGTGGATATACAGGAGCTTAAGAGGGTTGTGAATGAAGATGTTGCAATGTTGATGCTTACTAACCCTAATACACTTGGCCTTTTTGAGCTTCACATAGAAGAAATGGCTGATATAATTCATTCGGTAGGGGGACTACTATATTATGATGGTGCAAATTTGAATGCTATAATGGGCGTTTCCAGACCGGGAGATATGCAGTTTGATATAGTACATCTCAACCTCCATAAAACATTCTCAACGCCACATGGTGGTGGAGGCCCAGGAGGAGGAGCTATATGTGTTAAAGATTTTCTGAAGGATTATCTACCATCACCACTCTTGGCTGAAAAAGAAGGAAGGTACTATTGGCGCTATGATGTGCCACATACGATAGGCAGGATAAGGGCGTTTTATGGACAGTACAATGTTGTGTTAAAAGCACTTGCGTATATAAAGAGAATGGGACCGGAAGGTCTTAGACAAGCAAGCCAGTTAGCCGTTTTGAATGCTAATTATCTTAAGGAAAAGCTAAAAAAGTATTATGAGTTGCCTTATGATAGGGTGTGTAAGCATGAGTTTGTCCTTTCGGGGGAAAGGCATAAGGAGAATTATGGTGTAAGCACATTAGATATAGCAAAGATGCTTCTTGACTATGGGGTACATCCGCCTACTATATATTTCCCCCTGATAGTTCATGAAGCAATAATGATAGAACCAAATGAAACCGAGACAAAGGAGACATTAGACAGATTCGTTGATATAATGAGGGAGATAGATGAGATTTCCCGGAAAGAACCAGAAAGGGTTCAGAATGCACCTTATAATACGCCTGTTAGGAGGTTAGACAATGTGAAGGCTGCGAGGGAACCTGTGCTGAAATGGAAAGGGTAGGTTGCTATGGTATACTAAATGTAAGGAGGGCTGTTGTATGAAGAGCGATATTGAGATAGCAAGGGAAGCTAAGATGCTACCAATTACTGAAGTTGCTAAGAGGGCAGGAATAGACGAGGATTACTTGGAGCTATATGGTAAGTATAAGGCAAAGGTATCTTTGGACATATTAAAAGGGTTGAAGGATAAGAAGGATGGCAAGCTTATAATGGTAACTGCTATTACACCTACACCAGCGGGTGAGGGTAAGACTACAACTACTATTGGTCTTGCTATGGCTCTGAATCGGCTTGGCAAAAATGCATCTCTTACCTTAAGGGAGCCATCTCTTGGACCTTGTTTTGGTATAAAGGGAGGAGCTGCAGGAGGAGGGTACTCTCAGGTAGTACCAATGGAAGATATAAACCTCCATTTTACAGGGGATATTCATGCCGTAAGTGCTGCCCATAATCTGCTTGCTGCTATGGTTGATAACTCTCTACATCAGGGTAATCCTCTTGATATGGATTCAAGGGCTGTCCTATGGGGTAGAGTTGTGGACATGAATGAGAGGGCTCTAAGGCACATAATCATAGGACTTGGTGGTAAGACGGGAGGAGTCCCTCGTGAGAGTAGATTTGATATATCTACTTCCTCTGAGGTTATGGCTATTCTTGGTTTATCAAATGATCTTATGGAACTTCGGGAGAAGCTGGGAAATATAATTGTAGCGTACAATCGTAAAGGCGATTTTATTAGGGCAAAGGACCTAAAGGCACATGGTGCAATGGCTGCACTCTTAAAGGATGCAATAAAACCTAACCTTGTGCAAACTTTAGAGAACACTCCTGCATTTGTTCATGGGGGACCTTTTGCAAATATTGCACATGGTACTAACACAATTATTGCCACCAAGCTTGCACTGAAACTCTTTGACTATGTGGTAGTTGAAACTGGCTTTGGTTCCGAACTTGGTGGAGAAAAGTTTTTTGACATAGTAACAAGGGCTGCGGGCTTTAAGACAAGTGTGGTTGTTGTGGTTGCCACAGTAAGGGCTCTTAAGATGCATGGTGGTATGCCACTTTCAGAAACAAAGAAGGAAGACCTTAGAGCACTCAAGGAAGGGCTTGGTAACCTTAAGAAACATGTTGAAAATATGAAGATGTTTGGAGTGCCTGTTGTGGTTGCACTTAATAGATTCTCTACAGATACAGACAGAGAGTTAGAGGTAGTCATGGGGGCTGCAAAAGAGTGGGGCGTGAAGATAGCACTCAATGAGGCTTGGGCAAGAGGTGGAGAAGGTGCAATAGAACTTGCAAATGAAGTTATGAAAGTTGCCGAATCTGATTATGAACTTAAGTATCTATATGACATTAATGCTCCCATAAAGGAGAAAATTCATGCTATTGCAACCAAGATGTACGGTGCTGATGGTGTGAGGTATTTGAAAGCAGCAGATAGAATGATAGCAAATCTTGAAGATAAGGGAATGGGTAACCTTCCTATATGTATGGCAAAAACACAGTTATCGCTTTCTGATGACCCTACGCTGAAAGGAAGACCTTCGGGGTTTGAAGTAGAGATTAGGGAGGTAAGGATATCTGCAGGCGCTGGATTCATCGTTCCCATAGCAGGTACTATAATGACTCTACCGGGTTTGCCCAAGCATCCAGCGGCAGAGAATATAGACGTTGATGCAGATGGCAATATTACAGGCCTCTTCTAAGGTGATGATGCGTTGAAGTGGAGGTTGATAGTCTCTGAAAGTAGAGAAAGTATATATCTTAATATGGGAATAGATGAAGCCATTATGAATTCGGTCAGGGAGGGTATTAGCCCTCCCACACTTCGCTTTTGGAGAATATCTGACAGGGCTGTTTCTGTAGGTGTTCATCAGAAGGTATCTGTGGAGTGTAATCTTGACTTTTGTGGGGAGAATGGTATATTGGTATCAAGGAGAATAAGTGGAGGTGGTTCTGTATATAAAGATGGTGAGTGGGAACTGAACTATTCGTTGGTTCTGAGGGCAGATGATCCAATTTTGCCTTCCGATATTGAGGATTCTCATTTGATTTTTTGTGGTGGTTTGATTCGGAGCCTTGGATATATGGGGATAAATGCAGAGATGGCAGTGATAAACGATGTTGTAGTTAATGGAAGAAAGATATCTGGAAATGCCCAGGCACGTAAAGGGGGAGTTGTATTAAATCATGGCACAATGCTTGTAGGAGTGGATGCCTTACAGATGTTTAAAGCACTGAATGTGCCAGAAGTGCCATTAGTTGAAGGTGAAGACCTAGAGCAAAGGGCGTGCAGTTTATCGTCTCGTGTTACCTCTCTGAGTAACCTGTTGGGCAGAGAGGTTGAATTCGGTGAGGTTATAGGGGCACTTACCGAGGGTTTTAGAGAAGTATTAGGTGCAGAATTTGTGGAAGAAGAACTAACTGATGCTGAGGTAGATTGTGCAAAGCAGCTATCATGGGAGAAATACGCCACTCGGGAGTGGAACTTTAGGAGGTAAAGGGGGTGATATGTAGAGGGTAGGTTTGTTGAGATGTTCTAAGATGTTCTAATTGGTAAAATGCTGTAAGGGAGGTGTTTTGTAGTGGAGATTCTTAATGCATTGGATAGTTTCTTTTGGGGTAAGTATATGATGGTTGCACTTTACTTTACAGGCATTCTTCTTACTATCAGATATGGCGGTATCCAGTTCAGGAA
>JAGHAJ010000278.1 GCA_021161545.1 Synergistota bacterium
ATAAATCAGGTGGTTGAAGAGCTTTTGTCTCCTATAGGTTCTCCTACTCCTACTACATCGAGGAGGTCTATATCTACAACCGTAGTTGTAAACAATGGCCAGACGGTCGTGTTGGGGGGATTGATAAAAAACATAGTGAAAAAGGAGTTGTGGAAGGCACCTATACTCTCTAATATTCCTATAATAGGTGGTTTGTTTAAGGCTGTGAATACGGAGAGGGGGAAGGTTGATCTCATTATATTCTTGACACCATACATAATACAGAGACCTGCAGGGTTGTCTAAGATGTCTAAGCCTTACAGAGAGAAGATCGAAGATCTGAAACAGTGGGATAAATTTTGGAAAGAGTGGCTGAAAAAGAGAAATGCAAAAGCTAAATAGTATATCATTGGATGGGTTAGCGCCTCTTCTACAGATGGATTTACCCTTGGACTATATGAAGAGGAAAGGTATCTGTCCAATTGGTGTAAGTAATGGTAGATTAGTTGTGGCTATCGCTTCTAACGATGCACTTATGGATGCATATAACCTTGCTGTTACAATGAACATGATAGCAGATATAGTAATTGCACCGCAACAGGAGATAGAGAAGTGTATAAACTACTTTTTATCTGCAAGGGTGAGTGCCGAGGATGTTGCTAAGCGGGTGGAGGTCAAGCAGAGTAAGAAGATAGAAAGAAAGGAGCTTCTCTTATCTGCAGAAGATGCCCCTGTGGTGGAGTTGGTTAACAGTATTATATATCGAGCAGTCGATAGTAGAGCATCTGACATTCATATAGAACCACATTCTGGTTCCATGCAGGTAAGGTATCGGATAGATGGAGTACTTTTCCATGAACATACATTCTCTTCTGATTTCCTGCCGCCTGTGGTCTCCAGGATTAAGGTAATGGCTGGAATGGACATAGCAGAACACCTAAAACCTCAAGATGGTAGGATAGGTATAAAGGTGGGGGATAGAGAAGTAGATATTAGGGTCTCTGTTGTTCCCACACAGTTTGGTGAAAGAGTGGTGATGAGGCTTCTGTATAAGAAAGAGGGTGTAATAGGGCTTTCCGAGATAGGTCTTCAACCAGAGGATGTGGAGGTATTTCTCGATGTTATAAGTTCTCCTTTTGGCATGGTTTTACTAACTGGACCAACAGGCTCGGGTAAGACTACCACCCTTTATGCTATGATGAAAGAGCTTAACAGGCCTGATGTAAACATTATTACCATAGAAGACCCCGTTGAGTATGAACTTGAAGGTATTTCTCAGATTCAGGTGAACCGTAAGGCAGGTATGACATTTGCGACCGGTTTGAGGTCTGTTCTGAGGCAGGACCCTGATATAATGATGATTGGGGAGATAAGGGATAGAGAGACAGCTGAGATGGCCATACACTCGGCCCTCACAGGGCACTTGGTTCTCTCCACTTTGCACACAAACGATGCGCCTTCTGCCATAACCCGTTTGGTGGATATGGGTATAGAACCCTATTTGGTATCTTCTTCTCTTTTGTTTGTGGTTGCTCAGAGGCTTGTGCGAAAGATATGTACTCACTGTAAGTTTGCTACAGGGGAAGAAGTTGACGGATATCCTATATATAGGGGAAAGGGCTGTGATGCTTGCAGGAATAGTGGATATATGGGAAGGACGGCCATCTTTGAATATTTTGTTGTAGATGAAGATGTTCGACGGACAATAGTGAAAAACCAGGATGCTGCTTATATAAGAGAGTATCTCATAGGCAGAGGTATGAAGACTCTTAGGGAATCTGGATTGCAAAAGGTCAAACAAGGTATAACCACAATGGAAGAGGTATTGAGGGTAACACATGTTAGATTTTGAATTCGAGGGATACAAGGATGGTAAAAAGATAAAGGGGAAAGTAGTTGCGGAGGATGAACGTGCTGCTGTAGAGAAACTCAAGGGTGACGGTCTTGTTGTTTACAGGATAAGCGTAGTTGGGAAGACCGAGATTCGCAAGGGATTGAAGGATAGACACCTTATAGATTTTCTCTCTTTTTTGCTCGACTATATGTCTGCAGGTATTCCGATGGTTGAAGCCTTAGACTTCATTGGAGAAGAGGTTCGGGATAGGGAACTTGTATATGTAGCTTCATACCTTTCCAAAAGAATAAAAGAGGGATTGTCCTTATCTGCCGCGATGGAAGAGCTCGGCTTTTTTGATAGAGGATTAACGGGTATAATCCTTGCTGGAGAAAAGAGTGGAGACCTGACGGTTGTCCTTAAGGAAGCTATCGATATATACACAAGAAGGTATGAGTTTAAAAGGAAACTTGCTTCTGCGATGACGTACCCTGCAGTTGTATTCTTCGTGAGTGTGTTTGTCATTATCTTTCTTGTAACCTTTGTTATACCAAGGATAATCAGCCTTTTTCAGAGTAGTGGACAGTCTTTGCCTATGATAACACGGGTTCTTATCTCTGTTACAAGTTTTTTCTCCGATAATGCAGTTTTAGTTGTTGCATTTATCTTGGTGATGGTCGCACTTTATCTATTGCTGAGTAAAAAGGTGGATTTTCAGCTCTGGATACACAGGAAGAGGCTACGCATGCCCATTGTGGGTAAGCTTGAGAGCCACTCTGTTCTTTACATCTACATGAGCACGCTGTCTTCTCTCCTTAGAAGTGGGATTGTAATAGATGAGGCACTTGAGATAGCAGCAGGTGTGGTGTCGAATCTCTATGTGAGAAAGCAGCTGTCCCGTCTCTCTGAAGGTATTGCAAGAGGAGAGACTATCTCATCACTGATGGAAGAATGCACTTTCTTTCCAAAGAATGTTATTTATATGGTTGGAGTAGGAGAACAGACAGGAAACCTTGTAGATGTCCTGCAGAGGCTGTCCTTTCGCTATAGGTCTGCTGTGGAAGAACAGATACACAGGTTTGTTTCCCTCTTTGAACCGATTATGATACTCGTTGTTGGTGGTATAGTTGCTTTTATAGTGATATCTATTCTACTTCCCATACTTTCCATAAGCACACTTGTGAAGTAGCGGATTTGACTTTAACCCAATAGTGATGATAAAATACATTTTGTTAGAAATCTTTTACAGGAGGGATAAGTATGGCTAAGATAAGATTTCTTGGGCATGCAGCTTTTTACATTGAAGGAAAGGGTTTGAAGGGTCTCATAGACCCATTTTTAAAGGACAACCCGCAATCAGTGGCTTACTCCGAGGACTTTAAAGAGCTTAACTACATCTTTGTTACGCATGGACATGCTGACCATCTTGGTGATGCCATACCGATAGCAAAGTCAACGGGTGCCACTATAATCTCCTGTTTTGAGATAGCGAACTACTGTTCTACTTTTGGTGTAAGTGTCCATCCAATGCATATAGGTGGGAGGACAAGGTTCGATTTCGGAAGAGTTAAGATGACACCTGCAGTTCATGGTTCAGGCATATCTACGGATAGTGGTATTGTATATGGGGGCAATCCCGGAGGGTTTGTCATAGAGGTAGATGGTAAGAAGCTCTACCATGCAGGTGATACAGGGCTTATCATGGATATGAAACTCCTTGCGGAAGAGGACATAGATGTGGCTCTCTTGCCTATAGGTGGCAACTTTGTTATGGATGTGGAAGATGCTATAAAGGCAACAGATTTTATAAGACCTAAGGTAGTGGTTCCTATGCACTATAACACTTGGCCTATTATAGAGGCAGACCCTAATGAGTTTGCAGAAGGAGTAAAATCGCTGTCTGTTAAGTGCAAGATAATGCAGCCGGGAGATGAGCTGGTCTTTTAATGAGGGTGTTTTTCATAGTATTGTCTTTGGCGTATTATGTTATCTTGATTGTCTATCCATGTCTTTCTCCTCAGAGTTTGCGCACACCTGTACGGGGTAAGATAGTTGTGGCTATTCCTTATGGTGTGGGGGCAAAGGGAGTGGTAGATATATTATGCAAGAAGGGGGTGACTAAATACCCCAACGTTGTTTTGAGCCTTATCAAGCAGGAAGGAGTGGATAGGCGGATTCGTGCAGGAGGGTATGTGTTTGGAAAAGGTTTATCTGCGTGGGATATAGTGAAAGTATTAGAAAAGGGAAGGGTATCTCTTTACAAGGTATCCATTCCTGAGGGACTAACGGCTTTGCAGATAGCCAATGCGCTCACCAAGTTTGGTATAAAACCGGTTGATTTTATGTATTGTGTAGCTCATAAAAACCTTTTTGAGTTTGAGTTTAACAGGTACATACGTGGAAACAGTTTGGAGGGTTTTCTCTTTCCTGATACCTACCTTTTTCCTGCAGGATTCTCTGCGAAAGACCTTGTTGAGATGATGCTGAGACAGTTTGAAAAGAAGGCAGGAAAGTTGCTTCAAAGGGTGAAAAATAGTAGATGGGGGATATATGATAGGGTGATTATAGCATCTATTGTAGAAAAAGAAGCACTTCTTCCTGAAGAAAAGCCTATAATGGCAAGCGTATTTTTTAATAGGTTGAGAATTGGCAGAAGGCTTGAATCCTGTGCAACGGTTGAATATGTCTTGCCCAAACATAAGCAGAGGCTTACTCTGAAAGACCTGAAGGTGGACTCCCCTTATAATACCTATATACATAAGGGGCTTCCACCAACACCAATATGCAATCCCGGAATTGATTCCATAAAGGCTGCGGTCAATCCGGCAAAGACAAAATATCTCTACTTTGTTTTGCAGGAGGGTGGTAAGCATCACTTTAGCGCCACCTATAAAGAGCATTTGAGGTATAAGTTAAAGTATGAACGCCGAAAATAGGGTCGATACGATAGATCTCTTCTTCAGGACGCAGAGGCAGCACATATTTTATGTCGCTATAATATTTGAGGCTTATGAGGGTATAGCAATAACCCAGACAGTAGATAAGGATATAGCAATAATAAGGGTAATGGTTGCACCTGACTTTATCGATGATGTGATGGCTGTTGTAAGTGCGTTGAGAGAAGAGGGAATAGAGTTAAAGAAGGTGAATGTGAATGAAAGAGTTGTGGGAGAAGGTAATTGACCTGCTTTTGCCTCATGGTGATTGGGTTGAAGTGTACTTTTCATTGGGGCACACTACAAGGGTTGGTATGGAAGACAGAAAGTTGTACAGGGCTATTAGAGGTGAAGGTATAGGTGTGGGTCTCAGGTTGATAAAGGGAGAAAGGACATACTATGCGCATACATCAGACATAAGTGAACATGCTGTTATGGGTGTTGCAAAGGAGCTCATTGGTAGTGTTGAGGAGCAGAAGGAAAGAGTAGTGTTACCTCCTCAACCTCATACTGAGACGATGGGGTTTCTTGTGGATCCGGATAGTGTTTCCATGGATGCCAAAACCGAACTTGTGAGAGGTATAGATAGCTTTCTATGGAATGAGAGTAAGCTTCTTAGGCAGGTTACGGTTAATTTTATGGATTCCAGTGCTATAGTAGAGATTGCAAATAGTGATGGATTATGGGTTAGGGAGGAAAAGAAGCGGGTGCTGTTTGTTGTGAATGTGGTTGTCCAGAGAGATGAAGAGTTGCAAACCGGCAGAGAGGCAATAGGTATGGTTGGTGGATGGGAGCTTTTTAATGATATATCTGCTAAGGATGTTGCTGCTAAGGCCCTAAGGAGGGCAGTACTTATGTTAGATACAGCTCCTGCTCCTGCGGGGAAGATGCCTGTCGTGATGTCTGCTACTGCTGGAGGGACGATTATTCATGAAGCTGTAGGGCATGGGCTTGAGGCAGACATTGTTGTAAAGGAGTCCTCTGTGTATGCAAACAGGCTTGGTCAAACGGTTGCAAGCGAACTTGTTACACTTATAGATGATGGAACTATGAAAGGGTTGTGGGGAAGTTCCCACTTTGATGGGGAGGGGGTAAAAACTAGGAGAAATATCCTTATAGAGAACGGGGTTTTGAAAAGTTATATGACGGACAGGCTTATGTCTCGTATTACAGGGTGGCCACTCACGGGAAATGGTAGGAGAGAATCCTTTAAGTTCTATCCTATTCCAAGGATGACGAACACATTCCTTTTACCGGGTAACATGGAAGACGATGAGATTGTAGACATGGTAAAAGAAGGTATCCTTGTGAAGAAAATGGGGGGAGGACAGGTTAATCCTACAACTGGTGATTTTGTCTTTAAGGTTCTGGAGGGCTATACTATAAAAGGGGGTAAAGTTGGCGGTCCGATAAAGGGTGCTACCATAGCGGGTAATGGTCCTGAGGTTTTAAAGAGTATAAAGGC
>JAGHAJ010000282.1 GCA_021161545.1 Synergistota bacterium
ATGCTCATTTATGGGATGAGATGTTGGTTGAACAACAAACACATCTGCCCCTCTAACATTTTCTTTTATCTTTACACCGATCTCACCATCACTAAACCTGAAGACATCTGCATCGCCTAAGGGTATGCCTAAATAATCCACAATTTCCTTAGCCAGAGCCTTGTTTGCGTTTCCTGTAAAAATCTTCATTACTTATTCTTCCTCCTTAAGGCCCAATCCTTTATATTTCTCTGCTTGGCTCTTGCTATTCCAAGGCTATAGGGTGGCACATCACGCGTAATAACCGAACCTGCTCCAGTATAGGCATATTTTCCTACCTCTACTGGAGCAACCAACATGGTATCACTCCCTATAAAGACTCCCTTTCTAATTACCGTAGGGTTCTTTTTCTTACCATCATAATTACACGTTATCGTGCCCGCACCTATATTAACTCCCTCTTCTACTATAGCATCACCTATATAACTCAAATGTGGTACCTTACTTCCCTCTCCTATGGTACTCTTCTTAATCTCTACAAACTTCCCAACAAATGCCCTCTCTTTCACCACAACACCAAGCCTTAAATAAGCAAATGGACCTACTTTTGCCTCATCCCTGACTACGCTATCTTCTAACGTACAATTTTCCCTTATAAGGACACCATCCCCTATGTTGGAATTTATCACCCTGACCATTGGGCCAATATTACATCTTCCACCTATGACGCTCTTTCCTTCCACAAACGTAAAGGGATGTATGACAGTATCCCTACCTATTTTAACATCCATATCAATAAACGTAGATTGTGGGTCAACTACTATCACTCCACCATCTACCATAAGTTCATGCAATTTACGCTTCCTTAATATTTCATACGCCACACTCAACTCATACTTGTTATTGACTCCCATAGCCTCCACTTCTTCCATCCTATAACTTTCAACTCTATAGCCCTCATTATACAACATCTCCACTACATCTGTAAGATAATATTCCCCCTGAACATTATTATTGCTAATCCTTTGGATTATCTCTCCCAAAAGCCTTGTTCTAACCATGTACATACCCGCATTTACATCTCTTATTTGCAACTGCTCCTCTGTTGCATCCTTATCTTCAACTATCTTCATTACCCGTCCATTAGTATCCAGAATCACCCTGCCATATCCAGAAGGATCATCAGGAGAAAAAACACCCACAACAAGGTCTGCACCGGAAGAATAAAATTTATCCTTCAATCCCTTAAGAGTATCTGTGGTCACAAGAGGTGTATCTCCAGGGAGTATGAACACCTCGCTATACCCTCCCAGAGAACTGTATGCTGAAGCCACTGCATCTCCGGTCCCCGCGAGTTCCTCCTGCACAGACCACCCGAGTCCTTTACCCCTGAGATACTCTTCTAAGAGCTCTTTTTTGTGTCCAATTACCACAATTATTCCGTCTACTACTGGAGATACAGCATCTATAACATATTGCAACATAGGTTTATTAGCTATCTTATGAAGGACCTTTGGCACATCCGACTTCATTCGTTTACCCAGACCCGCCGCCAGTATAACCGCTCCTACTTTACCCATAAAAGGTAACACCCCTCCATTTAAGTTATACGCTCGGTTGTATATTATAATTTAACTCCACAAAATACACAATACACCTAAACCTGCTCGCCCAATATCTCATGAATCCTACTCACTACATAACACACATCATCCTCAGTAAGCAAGTAGTATATAGGCAAGCTCATCTCCTTACGATAAAAATCCTCAGCAATCGGGCAAATACCTACTTTATAACCAAGCTTCTGGTAATATGGATGCATATATACAGGTATATAGTGCACCTGTAACCTTATTCCATCCTCCGCAAGCCTTTCAAACAACTCTCTCTTCCTTCCTATGTAATCCTCTTTTAACCTGACAGAATAAAGGTGCCAGGAAGAAAAAGCATATTCTCTCTCCTTCGGAATATCCAGATAGGGGTTATTCCCCAGCAATTTTTCATACCAACTGACTATCTGCCTCCGCTTCTCAACAAACATACCTAATTTTCTTAGCTGAGATATACCAAGTGCTGACTGCATATCCGTAAGCCTGTAATTAAAACCAAGCTCCTGCATTTCATAATACCACGGACCATCAGAAAGATTAACGAAGCGATGCTTGGTTATTCCATGCTGCCTGAACAGCAAAAGCCTTTTATACAAACACTCACTATTAGTGGCAACTGCTCCACCCTCACCTGTTGTTATATGCTTAACGGGATGGAAGCTAAACACTACCATATCAGAATATAGAGGAAAACCTACTCTGGTATCTTTATATCTCGCACCAAGGGCATGACACGCATCCTCGATGATGCGTATCCCATGTCTCTGCACTACATCATATAGCCTTTCCATATCCACCGGGTGACCTGCATAATGCACAGGTACAATAAGCTTGGTACGACCTGTTATCTTCTCTTCTACTTTGGAAACATCTATATTGCCAGTATCTGCTTCCACATCAACAAAAACAGGAACAGCTCCCAGGTAAAGACCAGCATTGGAAGTAGCCACAAAAGTTATAGGAGAAGTTATAAATTCATCTTTCGGTGAAAGCCCTACCGCATTATAAGCTGCATGCAGTGCCGCTGTTCCATTAGAGAACACAACTACAAACTTTGCACCTACATACTCTGCAAGTGCATCCTCAAACTCCTTAACCTTGGGTCCCTGTGTGAGAAAATCCGACCTTAAGACATCAACAACTGCCCTTATATCATCATCATCCACATACTGTCTTCCATAGGATATTATCCTCATGCATTCCCCCAAAATTCATCATAAACAACAAATATCCCCTTTTTGGGGATATTTAAAGCCTTTTACCCAATACCGCAGCACAAAAATGGTGTCGGAGGCGGGACTCGAACCCGCAAGGACTTTGTCCACTAGATCCTGAATCTAGCGCGTATACCAGTTCCGCCACTCCGACAATTTCTACTACGCTACCCCCTCAAACGTGCTTACCACATCCGTAACAGGTTGTCTCTGTCCCTGAGAATTATATGTTACTTGATTATTAGCCTCATCCTCGTGCCTTACCCTTGTCACCAATTGTTGATTCTGTGCATTTCTATTTTGTTGAACAGCATTCACATTGGTAGGGTTCTGCTGATTCTTGGCGCCACGGTTAGCCTGTATGTTATAAACATAATTTACGGGGTTAACAGGTTGTATCCTGTTCATCTTAATCCCCCCTTTCTACCATAGTCAATTATATTGCAATCTTACCCCAAAATCAAGTAGCAGTTAGACTGCTCCCAACTGCTCCACTCAAAGTTAAATCACTCCATATAGCTCTTTTCCACCGTAACCCGTTCCTTAAAATCAACCCCCCTAACGGCAAGCTCTCTCATTACGAAACCAAACATATCATCATTAGAGGCAAGTTCCTCAGGTGCATAAACACCCGATTCATCTACTTTGCCTTCCACAATAGCCCTGGCCATTATCGCACAAGGAAACCCTGTAGTTCTCGCCATCGAGTGGATACCGGTCATCTCATCAAACCTATCAAGCAATTCCCATCGATACGTAATATAATCTTTTCCTTTCTTTCCAGCAACCTCCACTACCATTATCGTAAGGTCTCTATCACCGGCCTCTGGGTTCATCTTCCAGACAGGAAAAAGCAGACTCGCTGTAAAAGGGCGGTGTTTCTCATTCAAAAGACCTATATCCCTGAATGCCTTCATAATATCCGCATGCCCCGGATAGCGAAGCGTCTTCTCGAACATATTCCTCGCCCTTACTGTATCTACAAGAGACCTTAAACCGTCAGTAAAGAATGCCTCTAATCTACCCACTCCCGGAAAGTCAATATCTTCCAAACCAGACAATGCTTCCGTCTCCACTACAGCACCATCCTTTACATACCTAACAGTCCTCGTGTACTCCTCAAGAACATCCTCCGCAGAAAAGACTATCTTGTAGTTAAACGGAGGCTTAGGGTTAGAAGGTAACCCCCCCACATATATTCTAACATCGCTTACTTCATCAAGGAGTGAAGCAGCCCTTCCAACGAGAAAATTCGACATACCGGGTGCAACTCCCATATCAGAAACCACTATAGCCCCATTCTCTTTTGCAAGTACATCAAGTTTCTTAAAGTTCTCTGGCATAAAAGATATATCGCATATTTTTTTCCCCATACCTATGACAGTAGAAAGCATCTTATAACCTATCTTCCCAGGAACAGCACCACACACTATATCTGCATCTTCCACTACAGGCCTCAATGCCTCTGCATCAACAGCAGACGCCTTTACACCTTTTATACCATAATTCTCCAATTTCTTCAAAGCATCCTCATTCAAGTCAACCACAACGGTCTCAAAATCTGACGAAAGGTCCTTTGCTATTACACTGCCAACTAATCCTGCACCAAGCACCACTGCTTTCATAATTCATTCCCCCCATTCAACTTAAACTCCTTGATGTTACCTTCTCTAAAACAGTATACCCTATTCCTCCCACTCCTCTTTGCCTCATAAAGTGCCTTATCAGCAGCTACAACCATCTCAGAATAGCCACCAATATGGCCATCAGGACATGAACTTACACCTATACTAACAGTTATCTTCACACCTTCCACATCTCTTCCTTCTCCACAGATAAACTCTTCCTCCCCTATCGACTTCCGTATTCGCTCCGATGCTACACACGCCCCTTCCGCATTTACCATGGGCATTATTACAGAAAACTCTTCACCTCCATATCTTCCAACAATATCCGCACTTCTAACGCTCTCCTTCATGCTCTTTGAAACCCCTTTAAGCACACAGTCACCAACACTATGCCCATATCTATCATTCACCTTCTTAAAAAAGTCTATATCAAGCATAACAAACGAAAAACAATGCCCATACCGTGAAGAGATATGAAATTGTTCCTTTAATTTCTCCATAAGGTACATGTGGTTGTAAACACCTGTTAACCCGTCCGTTACGGCAAGTTTTGTCAAACGCTCATTCATCTGCTTTAATTCTTCATAAAGCTGCTTCTGCCTCAACGCTGCCCTAACACGGGCTACAAGCTCCATCTCAGAAAAAGGTTTTTTTACATAATCCACTGCACCTGCATCAAGCGCTGCTTTCACATACTCTGGTTTATCTAAGGATGTAACCATAATAACAGGCATCTCCATGGGATTCTTCTTCTGATGAAGCAACTTTATAGTCTCTATTCCATCTATATCCGGCATGACTATATCCAGAAGAACAATAGAGGGTAACTCCTCTTCTGCAACCATTACACCTTCCCGAGATGTGTTAGAACATATAGGTATAAATCCCATATTCCGCAACACATCAGCAAGAAGCATCACATCAAACTTACTATCATCTATTATGAGGACTTTTCTACCTCCTCCAATATCAGCCAAGTCTATCCCCCTCTATGGGTTTCTTGACATCCTACCGTTATTTATTATATAATTTCTCACACTACAAAAACAAGCTCTGAAGGAGGAAAAATATAGTGAACACCTCAAACGTAACTAAAATCGCCATATTTGTTATATTAACTTCCATAGGTGCATTCCTGAAAATACCCTTTTTCCCCGTACCATTAACATTACAAACTCTATTCGTTATCCTTTCAGGCATAATGCTCGAACCGAGAGATGCAGCACTCTCACAGACGCTTTACATAACAATTGGTCTAAGTGGTATCCCTGTATTCGCAAATGGAGGTGGAATATCTTATATTCTCTCACCAACATTTGGATATATAGTAGGGTTCATTCCCGCAGCGTATGTAGTAGGCAAGCTATCAAAGCAGTTCACATCTCCAAGTATCTTAAACATGCTTATAGCCGCTACTATAGGAACACTGCTTATATACCTCTCAGGGCTACTATATTTATATATAAACATGAAATATATCATCGGTAAAGAACTCGATATCTACCATACCCTCTTATATGGATGCCTGATATTTCTTCCTGGAGACGCAACAAAGATAATCGCATCTGCACTGATAGGAAGCAAGGTTACTATAAGGGTCTTCCAGAGAAATGCAATAAGATGAACTATTTAGCCATACTACTTGGCAAAGCCCTTCTATTGCTATCAAGGGAGTTAAAGAAAGGCCATGGCTCAGTCCTTCCCGGCTATATAATAGAAAAGCTATTCCCCAACTTCCTGAAAAGGTTTCAGAAGAAACACAGATTGAACATCATACTGGTTACTGGAACAAATGGAAAAACTACAACCACAAAGCTAATAACCAATATACTCAGAGAGAATAACCTTAGCGTCATATGTAACCCTTCAGGTGCAAATCTCCCTCGTGGCATCATATCTTCTATAGCCAGAGAGTACAGATTGTTTGGCAGGAATAGATGGGATTACGGGGTATTTGAGGTTGACGAAGGACACCTCTACGAAGTGTGTAGTATGCTTTCACCATCGCATATCGTATTCTTAAACCTATTCAGAGACCAACTCGACAGGTATGGAGAGATACAGAAAAACTTTTCTGCGTTCAAAAGGGCTCTTTCCATACAAGGTCTGCAGTGCAAAATCATAGTAAATGTAGATGACCCCTTGATAAACTATCTAAAAGCATACCAAAAAAGCACAGGATTTGGCATAGAGGACCCCACCATAGGAACCAATGAGCTATCAGACACAGCAGACTCCAAGTTCTGTCCTATATGCAATACGAGATTATCGTATCAAAAGGTATTTTACGCACACATGGGCAAATACTGGTGCAAAAACTGCGGCTATAAAAGATATGAACCCGAAGTGCAGGTGGAAGAAATAAAAGAGTTTCACATAGACGGTTCTGTATTCTCGATAGAAGCAGGTGAAAGTTGCATGCCGATAAACTCGAAATTACCCGGATTGTACAATATATCCAATATCGCAGCAGCCGTAGCTTTAGTCATCAGTATAGGACTGAGGCTCCAAGACACTGTAAAAGCTGTAAGTAACACCACAGCAGCATTCGGAAGAGGAGAAAAATTCATCTATAAGGATAAACTCTTCTACATCATGCTTGTTAAGAACCCTACCGGATACAATGCAGTAATCAATCTCCTCAAAAGCAAGAAAGATCTAAACATCCTTCTATACCTGAACGACAACATACCAGATGGAACAGATGTCTCGTGGATATGGGATGTGAATTTCGAAGAGCTGAAAAATAGGGTATCTATACTTGGAATATCTGGAACCCGTGGATACGACATGGAAGTAAGAATAAAATATTCAGAGTTAAACCACAGAAGGGGCTTCACAGAGCTTGACATAGAAAAAGCCCTACTAAAATTCATAAATATGGCAGAAAATAAAAAGAACTATATCTTAGCTAACTATAGTGCAATGACGGAGCTGAGAGATAAAATCAAAAGGAAGGGTATACTAAAAAGGTATGAAGCTTAACATAACATATCTGTATTACGATATACTGAACTTATACGGCGACAGAGGGAATATAATAATACTGAAAGAACGAGCAAGAAAGAGAGGTATAGAAGTCAAGATAAACTATGTAACGGTAGAAAATAACCTAATAGTCAAAGACACAGACATACTCTTTATGGGTGGCGGAGAAGACAGGTCTCAGGAAGCAGTTGAAAAAGACATAAGGAAAAAAAGCGAAGCAATAAGGGAAATTGCTGAGAGCAACCGGGTAATAATA
>JAGHAJ010000114.1 GCA_021161545.1 Synergistota bacterium
ATGGGGTAGTTTGTTGAAATCCTTGGTGTTTGGTTTTATAGTTTCGGTGGTAGGGTGCGCAGAGGGTTTTGCTTCCACTGGCGGAGCAAGGGGTGTTGGGTATAGGACTACCATGTCGGTGGTGGTTTCTATAAACTTGATTCTCTTTATGGATTATGTAATCTCACTGTTGGTGTGGGGTGGCGTGTGGGGAGGAATGTACTGAATTGATAGAGATAGTAGGGCTTAGGAAGTCCTTTGGTGATAAAGAAATATTAAAGGGTATAGACCTTTACATAGAAAAGGGAAAGATAACGGTGATATTGGGTCCAAGTGGCTCTGGTAAGACATTGCTTTTGAGACACATTATAGGCTTGATGAAACCGGACTCAGGGAAGGTTTTACTGGATGGTGTAAATATATTTGACATGTCCAAAAAGGAATTGAAGCGGGTTCGCAGGAGATTTGGGATGGTATTTCAGATGGGGGCGTTGTTTGACTCTCTGAATGTGTTTGAGAATGTTGCCTTTGGACTGAGGAGATTCACGAAGTTAACTAAAGGTGAGATAGAGGGGAAGGTTTCAGGAATGCTTGAATTGGTTGGGCTTGGTGGGACGGAGGAACTTTATCCGGATGAGCTCAGCGGGGGTATGAGGAAAAGGGTTGCCATTGCGAGGGCCTTGGCATTTGAGCCTGATATTGTGCTTTTTGATGAGCCCACAACGGGGCTTGATCCGATAAGTGCAGCAAACATGGACAAGATTATATACGATGTAGTCAACTCTACGGGTGTTACTGCTGTGGTAGTTACGCATGACCTTGAGAGTGCTGCATTTATATCCAATAAGGTTGCCATGATATACGAAGGTCGTATAGTGCAGGTTGGAACTATGGCTGACATAATCTCCAGCGAAAACCCTGTAGTTAGAAAATTTGTTGAAGCGAGAGAGAGCTATAGCTGATGGAAAGAGAGTTTAAGGTTGGTCTGTTTGTAATCTTTGCGCTGTTGTTGATGACAGGCTTACTCATGTATAGTGGTAAGGTGGAGTTTGGTAAAAAATATTACATATTACATGTGGAATTTCCTTATATAGAAGGACTAAAGACTGGTGCAGAAGTAAGGGAATTGGGTGTTACGGTTGGGAAGGTTACGGCTATCCACATACATAGTGCCTCTGCTGTGAGGGTTACACTCTCTTTGAAGAAAGGTTATCCCTTGAGGAAGGGCACGAAAGCATTTATATCCATGCAGGGGGTGCTTGGTAGTAAGGTTGTGGATATAGAACCATCTCCTTCCGGGGAATTCCTGCCGAATGGGGCTGTGATTTCTGGTGAACCACCTGTGAGGTTGAGGGACATGATTGCAAAGTTAAACCGAAGCATTAAGGACTTTGGTGGTATACTGGCCTCTTTCAAGAGTTTTTGGGTAGCAAAAGGAGGAAAGGACAAGCTGTTGCGTCTATTATCTAACCTTCAGGAAGGTTCAGAGAGGATTTCGGAAGTTGTTGACAAAATAAACGGCATAGGGGATGAGCTGTCTGACAAACTGAATAGTCTAAGCAATGATGTTAGCTCCCTTGTTTCTGAGTTAAGGGGTATGGTTGATTCTAATAAAAGGGATGTAAGGAGGGTAGTTATAAAGCTCAACAGAATATTGGCGGACTTTCAGGTGTTTGCAGCTCAGTTGAAGAAACGCCCGGATATTGTTAAAAACCTTGATACCACTATTGTTTCTATAAGGCAGGCATCGGATAGTGTTAAGAAGTTTATCAATAGCCTTTCAGAGAGTGGTGGTGAACAAGGTGGTTCTGGGATAGTTTCGTCTATTCATAAGATAGAGAAGATGACGAAAGAGGCAGAAAGTGTAATAAAGAGTGTCAGGAGTTGGAGGTATCAGGGTGGGATAAGGTTGAGGTATGGCAGTACGGAGGGGGAGACGCTGAGCGACTTATGGTTCAGGCTTTCAAGAGAAGGTAGCCCCAATTCTGTCTTTATAGGGATAAACGATGTTGGAGGAGGTAATCACTTTACTGGTGTTATAGAGAAGAGGTTGAACAGGAAAAGTGGTGTCATATTTGGAATTGTGAGGAGCAATCTCGGGGTTGGATATAGGTATTACTCTGACTCCTCTGCGCACATTTCAGCAGACCTGCTTATAGCACATAACTGGGAGGTGGACCTCTCAGGCTATTATCCGACCTCCCAGCATTACGGCCTGTATCTGAGAATGGAAGATGTATTTAACGAACGGCGATTCTACATAGGTGCCGAGTATAGATTTTAAGCGCTTTCATAAAATACCTTGTATCCCAGATAAGATGAGTATAGGTCTGCTTTGCTTGAGACCTCGAAGGGTGAATGCATTCCCAGTAGCGGAGGTCCTGCATCTACCACTTCTATTCCAAGGTTTGTCATGTATTGCGCTATTGTTCCACCACCACCTTCGTCAACCTTCCCAAGCTCTCCTGTTTGCCAGGGAACGTCGTTTTGGTTAAATATCCTCCTTATCAATGCCATGTACTCTGCAGTCGCCTCACTTCCGCCTGCCTTGCCCCGAGAACCTGTGAACTTGGTTGTAGATATCCCGTAGCCTATCTTGGGAGTGTTTCTTATCTCATAGACATCCTTGTATGTTGGATTTATACCACCTGTCACATCTGCAGAAATCCCTTTGCTGTTTTCTAAGACTTCTTCTACATCCGTTGCCTCACCTGCTAACCTTGTGAGCTTCCTAATAACGCCTTTCAGGAATGGTGATTTCATTCCGGTTATGCCTGTGCTACCTATTTCCTCTTTGTCCACGAATAGTGCGATCGTTGTGTATTCTGTATCGGTGTGCTCAAGTATTGCCTGCAGAGATGTAAATGCACATATCCTGTCGTCCTGTCCGTATCCACCTATGAGGCTTCTATCGAAACCTACATACTGTGCCTTGAATGCAGGTGTTACCTCAATATCTGCGCTTACAAAATCCTCTTCTGTAATATCATACTCTTCTTTGAGTATCTTGAGGATGTTCTCCTTCACCCGCTCTTTTTCTTTGTCTTTTTTCTCCTTTGAAGATAGTTCCGGCATGCTTCCAGCAAGTATGTCCAGTGCTTCTCCCGTGACGGCTTCTTTTACCTTCTTCTCCATCTGCTTCTGTGCGAGGTGTGGCAGCAGGTCTGCGATGGTGAATGCAGGTTCCTTTTCGCTTTCGCCGAGCACAAGGTCGAGCACTTTGCCGTTTTCTTTTACGAGGTGTATGTGTAGAGAAAGGGGGATGGCAACCCACTGGTATTTTTTGATACCACCGTAGTAGTGAGTTTCTAGCAGGGCGAGTTCACTATCCTGAAAGAGTGGTATCTGTTTGAGGTCTATGCGTGGCGCATCGATGTGGGATGCAACTATCCTGAAACCCTCTCTTAAAGGCTTTTTGCCAATCCTTATCAGGGCTATGTTTCTTTCCCTTGCAGTTGCAAACAGTTTCTCCTTTGGGTTGAGCCCTTTTACTTCCTCCACAGACTTAAATCCATTTTCTTCGGCTATACGCCTTATCCACCTTACGCTTTCTATTTCAGTCTTTGCAGAGTTTAGAAATCTGATGTAGCTATCTGCTAACTTATCAGCTTCTTTCAATCTTCCCTTTTCTGAGAGTATTTCCCATGCACTTTTTTTCTCCATCTATTAGACCTCCTTTGGTGTTTGTGGCTATATTTTACCACCGTGAGTAAAGGCTTTCAAACCTTGGTTTAGCCATACCTGGGGCTGGTTATGGTATAATTACATTTAGTAGAAGAGGTGTATTTCGTAGTATTTGTGAAATCGAGAACGATACCTCTTGTGTGGAAGCTTAGGAGAGCTTGCTTGAGTGGGGGTGAACCTGATACCTTATTGATTGGGGGTATGAGATGTGAAGGTAAGAAGTATAGTGGCTAGTATATTCTTGTTTGTGCTTATGTGTGCTGCTGTTGGGTTTGCCTTTACACCTATGGATATTAAAGCACTGCACAAACAAGCTTGGCAGAAAGTGGTTGAGATGGCTGTTGCTGATAGGTGGCAGGCAAAGATGGCATTGTATGCTTCTCGCACGCTGATGGTAAAGCACCCAGAGTTGTACCTTCTGAATGACAGGATGTATATTCACATATTCAGGAAAGCCAGGGGAATTATCAAGTTTAAGGAGATTTCGGCAGAAGACCCGTTATTCTTCAGCCATAGGAGAGAGGAACGGGTTCTTTGGATGTCTATAATTCGCTCTCTTAGAGGTTCAAGTAGAGGTGTCTTATCAGGTGCAAAGACATTTTCTTGGGGTTATGTAAAGAATTTTTCTGTATATAACCCGGCTCCCTTGAGGGCATTTTATCCGGGGGAGAGCTGCTGGTTTAATGTGCTTGACTTACGCCTGCCGTTTTTCTGGAATACATTGTGGAACTATGATAAGAAAATACCTATTATTTCTCTTGGAGAGGGAAGATTCTTGAAGGCTCTTGATGAAGGTCATAAGGATGCCTACCTTCTTGTGACAGATAAAGGGTATGCTTATCCGTACTATGCTGGTAGCCTACATGACTGGAGGACTGGTGGGAAAATAAGTGCTATTCCCAGTGATGGCGGCAAGGTCATGCTTGTGATGAACACGAGATATGTGTGGTATCCACTATTCGGAAGAGATGATAGGGACAAGGATGAGGTTCTGAAAAAGGTAGTGAGAGACTATTGCAGAAAAGGTTATATACCAGAGCTCACCACCTTTGAACGCACTATTGTATCGAAGCTTAGGAAGGTTACGGAAGCGCTTGGTATAAAGGGGAAGGAATGGATAAGAGTGGCTGCTGGCCACATCTTTGGTCAAAGGGTGCTTTGTTCATCACCAGAGACCTATGATATTTACAGTCATTTTCTCCCGGCAGATTTGTGGTGGTCCAGGAGACCCGTTCACACATCCTCTGAAAGTGTGTTATACATCGTTTCTATGGAATCTTACATTCTCTCCAATGCATTGAGTCCTGCAGGGGCGGTGCTTGCTGCTGTGCTGAAGGAAAATATCTCTAATCCGGCTGGTGCTTTGTCCTCGTTGAGCAAGAGATACCTTTCTTGGTTCAGGCTAACAAGGGGCTTTCCTGGCCGGAGATGGTTTGATAACTGGGAACCTACCATGGATGACAAGATGATTTCCAGTGCCAGCAACTGCAGGATAGAAGCGGCTAATGTGGCTTCTGCGTTTTGGATTGTTCAACCCCCATGGAATGTATTTATGCCCAATTGGGATGCCAATGGTAGAGGAGGGCACGTTATAATCGGGATATACACTAAAGGGTATGCCGCTCTTCTGAGCAATGCAAAGTTTGTAAGTGGTAAGGGACCTTTGTATGCCTTTCACTACCATCATGGTCCAAGGGTTGTATTTGCCAATGTGATAGACGTGAAGTCGCTCGATTTCGTGGTGTTCCAGGAGAATTTGAGGTGGAGTTGGAGACGCCTTCACTACAAGGATACGATGTGGAGTAGTATGCCACTTTTTAAGACCGTAAATTTTACGAAGAGGTTGTGGAAGCTTGAACCGGGATTCAGGGTTGCAGACAAGTGGGAGGGTAAGATGTGGAGTAGCTTTGACAACTTTAATTTGTGGGTTTCCAATGTGGGTAAGAAGAGGTTTGTGAAGGTGAAGATTTCTATATTTTGACGAAGATTGTCCCTGAGAAAAGCTGTTGTGGGAGCGCAAACTGGCTGGTCAGGTTCTCGAAGGTGGCTTTGGTGCTCTTTCAGGACTCTAGGGTGTGTTTGCACTCCTTTCTGGTAGCAGGTTGGGTGGCGGGTAAAAGGGATGCCGTTAAATGCAACCGAATAGATGTGGTAAGTGGTTTTCTGCTGTATAGGTCTTTGATTACTCTTGTTGGGACTTCTTTTTTGCTGGTTCTTTTTGGGTTCTCCTGCTAATTGGTGTACGCAAAGCATGAAGATAGCGGTTGCTGTGTGGGGAAAAACAGCGAAGAGTTTTTGCAGCTCCTGTTAAATCTATCTCAAGCTGTTGATTTTTATTAGTGGAATTAGGAGAGTGGAGATATGTTCCGCAAGCTGGAATAGAATCATAAAACACCTTTTTAGTAAAGGTGTCTATCCATATCGGCTCTCGTTTATTTTGGATTCTCCTTTACGAAGACTTGTTCTTTCCCCCGGGAAACTGGCTGATAGGCTTCATCTCAAATTTCAAGGTACTTGAGATAGGTCTTGGTCCCGGTTGCTTTAGTGTTGAAGTTGCAAATGCATCTGTCTTTTATCTATCACAGAACAACCGGGAGACCTGACCTTTTACCTCTATTATACCATCCTGCAACTGAAACATATCTTCATACCTATCTACTTGTGTGTGAAAAATACCTCTTGACTAAAGCCTGTTTTTTGGATATACTTTGAGCGGTGGGCAGGGCGGATAGCTCAGTGGCAGAGCACCTGCCTTACAAGCAGGGGGTCACAGGTTCGAGTCCTGTTTCGCCCACCAGTGTGAGTGTAAGGGGCTGTGGTGCAGTCGGTTTAACACGCCTGCCTGTCACGCAGGAGATCGCGGGTTCGAGTCCCGTCAGCCCCGCCAAGGCGAGATAGCTCAGTTGGTAGAGCAGTGGACTGAAAATCCACGTGTCCCCCGTTCGATTCGGGGTCTCGCCACCATGGATGCGGAAGTGGCTCAGTTGGTAGAGCATCTCCTTGCCAAGGAGAGGGTCGCGGGTTCGAGTCCCGTCTTCCGCTCCATTTTTACGAATGTGAGGCAGGCGGCGTAGCCAAGTGGCTAAGGCAGAGGACTGCAAATCCTTTATTCCCCGGTTCGAATCCGGGCGCCGCCTCCAGAGCGGTGATAGATTCCCCGGTAGCTCAATCGGCAGAGCGGGTGGCTGTTAACCACTAGGTTGCAGGTTCGAGTCCTGCCCGGGGAGCCATTTTGTAGGCTGTTTCAATTTTTTTCGGTTGTTTTCCTTGCAATTGTAGAAGTTTTATCGTATTGTTGCTCTTTGCTGGAACATACCTTTATACCTGTCTGTGCATCTCAGAAAGAACTTCCTGGACATCTCTGGTAGTCATACCCTTAGAATAAAGAGTGATAATTTGATGCTCAATCTCAAATTATCACAATTGGATGAACACTCCCCTGCTGTAGTTTATGTAGTACCTCGTCATTCTTGTTCGCCAAATCATA
>JAGHAJ010000021.1 GCA_021161545.1 Synergistota bacterium
AAACAGCCCGAAGAGAAGGTGGGCCGCTTGATATCTTTTCAGAGGTATCAACTTAACGGGTATTAAATCCAGAGAACTACTTTTAGAAGATATGATATCCATTGCCTTTTCCCTTTCTGCTCCCTCTAATTCTGGTGGCTGGTATATATCTTCATACCTATCTACTTGAATTATGAGGCATTACCTTGACTTTTTGTGTTTGTTGTGTTATTTTATTGTTATGTTTGAAAACTAATTATTGAGATAGAAAAATGGTTGGAGAAGGAAAGCAGATTGCAGCGACCCCCAAAATATTGAAGAAAATTAATCTCTCAACTATCGTAAAGGTTGTCATGAAATGGGAACCTATCTCGAGGACACGAATTGCTGAAAAAACAGGTATTAGTAAACCTACTGTGACAAAGCTTGTAAGGGAGCTTTTTACAGAAGGATACCTTATTCAGGTTGGAAAAGGTAAGTCTAAGGTAGGGAAGAGGCAAGAACTATTGGCATTGAATCCGAAAAAGGGATATGTTATCTCTGTTGATATAGGGTTGAGGACTTCCAAGATTGCATTGGTTGGTTTTGCTACTTCTGTTGCCTTGGTGGAAGCTGTGGAAACTATCCCTGATTACAGTTTGTTTCTTGAAAGGTTGGTAGGAAAGATAGTTGATGTTGTTGAAGAAAGGCGTATTGATAATATTCACGCTGTCGTGATCTCGGTACCGGGCGTTGTCCATAGGAATATGAGAGTAGCGGTAAATGTTCCACTTTTGCACTGGACGAATGTTCCTCTTGCTGACCTTGTAGAACTACTTTTGCTTGAGCACGGTATTATGACGACTGTAACCCTCGAAAATGATGCTCAGCTGGGTGTGATTGCGGAGGTAATGTTAAATCAGGTGCCTTCACTTGAGAAGAGGGACATAGTTTACGTTTTGGTCAAAGAGGGGATAGGAGTGGGTATGTTTTTGAATAGGAAGCTCTACAGTGGTAGGAGTCACACAGCAGGTGAATTTGGTCATATGGTTATCGATATTAATGGGGAAGAATGTTCTTGTGGTAGGAGAGGATGTTGGATTACCCTTGCTGGCTCTGAACAGCTAAATGAGTGTGCGAAAAGGGGAGATATCAAAGAGTATGTTCGCCTTTTTGGAACAGGGTTAGTGAATATAATCAATGGTTTAGACCCAGATGTTATTGTGATAAGCGGTACCATTACTGAGCAGTGGGATAACATATTTCCGTTGCTTAAGCGTATGGTTATGATGGAATCTTTCGTGCAGGATATAGAGACACTTCAAATTGTCTCCTCGAGGTTTGAAAACAGGATTGCTCCCTTGGTTGGTGGGGCAATCCTGGGGTTTAGAGATTACATAGAGATGAGGGAGACTGAAAGTATAGTAGTTGTTTAGTTATGGGCGTAAGCCTAATTTTTCATAGAAGGAGGGGTTTTTATGAGGTCTGTTAGGGGATTGGTAGGAGTTTTGATGATTGCTGTTCTTGTCGTGTTGTTGGGTGTAGGTCCATCTGTGGCTTCGAAGCCGAACGAGCTTGTCATCTATCACTGGTGGACTGCTGGTGGAGAGAAAGAGGCTATCCATGCATTGTTCAAGGTATTTCTAAAGCATTATCCAAATGTGAAGATCGTTGAAAACCCTGTAGCAGGTGGTGGCGGTGGAATTATGAGGTCACAGATTAAGGCCATGATAATGGCAGGAAATCCACCAGACACATTTCAGATTACGTATGGAAGAGGTATGATTAGGTCTTTTGCCAGCGTACTTCAGCCTATTGATAGCTTATTGGTCAAGTTTGATGTTCCTAAGGAGGTCATTGATTGGGGAACAGTTAACGGACATATGTATGGAGTTCCCATTAACATTATGCAAAATAACTGTTTGTGGTATAACAAAAGGCTCGTTGATAAACTTGGTATCCATATGCCTATTAAGAGTATTGATGATTTTCTGAAAGTTTGTGAAGAAGTGAAGAAGAAGGGCTATGTGCCATTGGCAGTTGGGGCTGGTATGGGGCAGAAGTTCTGGTTAGGAACGCTTTTTGAGACGATAATGTTGGCTGTTCCGGATGGTGGTGCTAAGGTTGTAAAGAATTATTATGTAGGAAAGCTTGATGTGGCAAGATCTCCTGCTTTCAAGGAGTCCTTGGGGGTGCTTCGTGAACTTGTGGTAAGGAAGCTTATAAATGCAGATTTCTCTGCACTTACGTGGGATCAGGCAGCGGACCTTATGGCATCTGGAAAGGCTGTGTTTTACGTGATGGGAGACTGGGCCAAAGGACATTTTACGAGTATGAAACTGAAACCTAATGTGGATTTTGGCTATCAATCATTTCCTGGAACAGACAAAGTTTTTCTGGGTCATTCGGACTGTTTTGTGCTTCCCAAGGGTGTGAAGAAAAAAGTTGCTAAGGATTGGTTAAAGTTTCTCACAACAGCGGAAGCGGAAACTGCTTTTTGCCCTATCAAGGGAGCAACTCCTCCAAGGCTTGATGCACCGGTCAAGGGTATTTATGACTCCATATCTATTGAGATCTTGAAGAAATTCAGGGATCCAAAGGTAGTTAAAATCCTTTCGCAGTTTGGAGCACCACCAGAGTCTTATCTTGATGTCTTTGGCACGGCGTTTAGTAAATTCTTCCAGAATCCGGTAGTAAATGATAAGCAGCTTGAGATGTTTAAAGAAGCTTATGAAGAAGTGTTTGGGGATTAGTTGTGTGAGGGGTAGTGGGCTTGAGGCCTGCTGCCCTTCTTTATATGATTTGGCTGGTGAAGAAGGTCAAAGACCATGAGAAGGAAAATAGAATCCTTTATATTTATTTCACCTGCTATTATTTTGGTTGCACTCTTTGTATATGGATTTGTTGCTTGGACATTTGATGTTTCCCTGACAAATTGGAAAGATATAGGTGTATTTGGGCGATTTATAGGTTTTCGCAACTATGAAAGGTTGATTTTACAGGATGCTACATTTCATACGGCTCTAGTTAATACTTTAAAGCTGAGTGTTATGTTTATTGGTATAACTGTGCCTTTAGGGCTTTTTCTTGCAATTTTGCTTGATTTAAATCTTAAGGGAAAGAGATTCTTTAGGCTTTTGTTTTTGTTGCCTCTGTCATTTTCTTTTGTTGCTTCAGCATCTATGTGGACATGGATGTTTTCACCAGAAGGAGGGGCTATAAATACCATTTTAAGATCTGTGGGGTTGGGTTGGCTATCGCAACCTTGGATAACATCTGAGTCTCAGTCTATAATGTGTATAGCTATAGCCTATATATGGCAGTTCTCTGGTTTTGCCACTTTGGTTTACTATGCTGGAATTACGGCAGTTCCTCCGGAAGTTAGAGAGGCTGCAAAGATAGATGGTGCAAGTACTTTTCAGCTGTACTGGCGGGTAATAGTGCCTCTTCAGAAGCCTGCTACCCTCACTGTATTGGCAATGTTGCTTATGTATACACTCAGGGCATTTGATTTGGTTTGGCTTATGACAGGGGGAGGTCCAGGAACTTCCTCTGAAGTTCTATCGACATTTATGTTTAGAACAACATTTAATAGAAATCATTTTGGGTATGGAGCGGCTGTTGGGATATTTATGTTTGTATTATCGCTTGTGATAATATTTCCGTTTTTTAAGAAACTAAGAGGTGGAAGTTATGATTAGTTCATCTTTGTTTGCAAGAAGAACAAGACTTTCTTCGATAACGCTTGTTTATATTGTGTTAGTGGTTGCAGCTGTATTTTATGTGCTTCCTATTTACACAGCAGTGAATACGTCTTTGAAGAACAGTAAAGAACTTATGTGGGGACCTGTTAGCTTGGTGCATAGGCCTACACTTTCGAATTATGTACAGGCATTTGGTATCATAAAAAGGCCCATGTGGAATAGTGTTGTAATTACGGTGTTTGCCACGATTTTCTCCTCTATTTTAGGTGCTATAAGTGGTTTTGGTTTCTCAAAGCTCAGGTTTAAGGGAAGTAATGCAATATTTTTGGCGATTGTTCTTGGTTTTTATATTGCTCCTCAATCTATTTTAATCCCACTGGTGAGGTTTATTGGAAAGATTGGCTTATACAACACCTATGGGGGATTAATATTGACTCATACTGCTTATGGAATGCCGATTACCACATTACTCTTTAAGAACTTCTTTGAGACGCTTCCAACGGAGGTAATAGAGAGTGCACAGATTGATGGTTGTAGTAGCATTATGGCATTTTTCAGAATAGCATTGCCACTTTCTTTACCAGGATTTGCCGTTGTGGCAATATTTCAATTTACAAATATCTGGAACGAGTATCTTTTTGGTCTTATTCTTACCAGAGGCGTGGATTCTCAGCCACTTACCGTTGCCATTGCTAATTTAAAGGGAACAACAGTTGCTTCTTGGAATGTTCAAATGGCAGGGGTGTTGCTTTCTGTTTTACCTGTACTTATAATGTATGTACTCTTTTTGAAGCTTATAGTAAAAGGTTTGCTTATGGGTTCAGTGAAAGGATAGATTATGGTACTAAAACTTAGGGGGTGCATATAATGTCAAAGAAAAATGTGCTGTTGGTAGGTGAAACTTGGATAGTTACGAAGTTTCACACGAAGGGATTTGATGTGGTTCCCTTGGGTGGATATGAGGACTTTTCTGTGTATTTCAAAGATGGATTAAAGGGGTTTGAAGATATCGAGATAACACATATTCCTAATCATCTTGTTTTGAGTGCATTTCCTCAGACCCTTGAACAGCTTTCAAAGTTCGATGTCTTGATTATTAGTGATTGTGGTAGAAATACCCTTACAATGTATCCAGAGATGTTTAAGGTTCCGATGGGACTGGATAGGCTCCAACTGATTGCGGATTATGTCAAAAATGGAGGAGCTTTAATCATGGCGGGAGGATGGGTTGACTTTCAGGGCTTCCAAGGAAAAGGGAATTATCATGGAAGTGCAGTTGAGGAAGTCCTCCCTGTGAATATATTGGAGACAGATGATAGAGTTGAAACTACCCAAGGTGTTAAACCCCGTATACTTGTTCCTGATCATCCTGTTCTTAATGGTATTCCAGTTGATTGGCCGGCTTTTCTCGGTTATCAGAAGGTTTATCCTAAAGAAGGGTCACAGATCCTCGCTGTAATTGGTGAGAAAGAAGATCCTTTTATTGTGGTAGGTGAGATAGGTAAGGGGAGATCAATGGCATTTACTTCGGACCTTGCTCCTCACTGGGGAACGGACTTTGTTAAGTGGGAGCACTATGGTAGGTTCTGGTATCAGGCGATTAACTGGCTATCCAAGGCGTAGGATTTGCTGGTTGGAGCACAGATAGGGTAGATAAATTTGAGGAGGTCGCTGCATACGTTAGTGACCTCCTTCGTTTTATTGCAGGTAGTGGCGTTGTATAAAGAGATTGTTTGTAGTATAATAAAATTTGGTGGTGAATGCAGGATGTGGCCAAAAGAGGGCACCGTGTATATAACAGGTTATTCTAAACTTCCGGAAGGCATATCTGCAGCTGTTATGTATGAAGTGCTGGTTATAGGTTTAAAAGTGGATGTTGAAACATCTAAAATCGTGGATGTGGATTGCTCTCTTGCTCTTGCTTTGAGTAAAGAAATTCTCCGTAAGATCATGATAGGTAGGTCATTAGAGGAAGATATTACAGATATAGTTACAGAGATAAAACTGCGCTATCATGGCAGTGCACAGAAGGCAATCATAGCAGCACTCAAATCTGCTTTTGAAAGGTACAGATTTTGTAAGGAAGCCAAACCATAAATCTCTTGGGGGGATGTGTATGGCACCACAATTGTTTGTGGGAAAAGAGGTTGTTGGTAGTGTAAAGGCATTCTTGAAGTCTGAGATACAGAAACTGAACGAAAAAGGTATTAAGCCCGCGCTTCAGGTAGTAATAGCAGGTAATGATGAAGGTTCTCGTAGCTATATAAGAGGGTTGCAGAAGAGCTGTGATGAGGTTGGTATAGATATGAAGCTTTCCGAGTTTCCTGAGGGTGTATCACAGGAGGAATTTTTAAACCACATAAGGGAGCTGAATGATGACAAAGGTGTAAATGGTATCCTGATAATGCAGCCATTGCCTGCTGGAGTGGACAAAAAGGCTGTTAGTGAAGTTATTTCTTATGCAAAGGACATTGATGGTATGAATCTCGTGAATATAGGTAAGATTGTTGCAGTGGATGAGACAGGTTTTTCTCCATGCACACCGGCGGCTGTAATGGAGACGCTCCACTATTACAATGTGGAGATTGAAGGAAAGAGTGCTGTTGTTATAG
>JAGHAJ010000003.1 GCA_021161545.1 Synergistota bacterium
AACCAACTCTCATCTGACTCTTTATATACTCTGCCCCCACATTGGATGTCATGATTATAACCGTATTCTTGAAGTCAACTGTCCTTCCCTTCCCATCGGTAAGCCTTCCATCATCCATTATCTGCAAAAGCACATTAAAAACATCCGGGTGTGCCTTTTCTATCTCATCAAACAGAACAACTGAATATGGCTTTTTTCTCACAGCTTCTGTCAGTTGTCCACCCCTCTGATAACCAACGTATCCCGGGGGCGCCCCTATAAGTCTTGAGACTGTGTGCTTCTCCATATACTCTGACATGTCAAGTCTTATCATGGCAGTTTCATCTCCAAAGAGAAAGTCTGCCAAAGTCCTTGCAAGCTCGGTCTTACCTACACCAGTGGGACCAAGAAACAGAAAAGAGCCAATAGGTTTTTTGGGGTCCCTTATACCCGAGCGGGAGCGTCTTATAGCACGTGCCACCGCACTTATCGCCTCATCCTGTCCTATTACCCTTTCATGGAGTATTTCCTCCATGTGTTTCAATCTCTCAACCTCTTCCTCTTTCAACCTCGTAACAGGAATACCAACCCATTCAGACACAATAGCAGCAACATCATCTTCTGTAACACACGGCTCTTCCTTGTTCTTTTTAGAAGTCCAATCCTGTTTTAGCTTCTCTATTTCCGACTTTAATTCCCGCTCCCTGTCCCTCAGCATGGCAGCCTTTTCAAACTCCTGTCTATTCACAGCTGCCTCCTTCTCTTTTGTCAGCTGCTCAAGCTCTTTCTCAAGCTCTCTCACCTCATCAGGTTCAAATGTAGTTTCGAGCTTCACTCTTGCTGCCGCTTCATCTATCAGGTCCACAGCTTTATCAGGCAAAAACCTATCACTTATATACCTCGCAGAGAGCCTGACAGCCGCTTCTATAGCTTCGTCTGTTATCCTTACGCCATGATGTGCCTCATATTTGTCTCTTAAACCCTTTAGCATAAGAATAGAATCCTCTATAGAAGGCTCATCCACCATTATCGGCTGAAACCTTCTCTCCAAAGCCGCATCTTTCTCTATGTATCGCCTATATTCATCAAGCGTTGTGGCTCCTATTATCTGAAAGTCTCCTCTCGCAAGCGAAGGCTTCAGGATATTAGAAGCATCTATGGCACCATCAGCCGCCCCTGCACCTATAACTGTATGTACTTCATCTATAAATATAATCACATCCTTACTTTCCATTATCTCCTTCAGGATAAGTCTCATCCTCTCCTCAAACTCTCCTCTGTACTTCGTTCCAGCCACAAGATTTGCAAGATTAAGCTGGATTATTCTCTTGTTTTTCAGCAACTCGGGGACATTGCCCTCCACTATCCTCTGTGCAAGCCCTTCAACTACAGCGGTCTTACCAACGCCAGGGTCCCCCACAAGCACAGGGTTATTCTTGGTTCTACGGGAAAGCACCTGTATTACCCTCTTTATCTCCTTGTCTCTTCCTATCACAGGGTCAAGCCTGTTCTGATAGGCAAGTGCAGTCAGGTCTATACCAAACTTCTCAAGCAAAGGGGTTTTACCTTTCCCCTTACCAGGAGCCTTTGTTCTGCCACCTCCCTTTTTCTCCTCATGCAACATCTTATACACTTCTTTTCTCACAGTATTAAGGTCTGCTCCAAGGTCAGAAAGTATCTGAGCAGCAATTCCATCGTTCTCCCTCAAAAGGCCAAGCAATAGGTGTTCACTATCCACATATCCATAACCCATCATCTGGGCTTCGGACATAGCAAGTTCCAAGACCCTCTTTGCCCTTGCAGTAAATGGTAGTTCATAGTACGTAACACCGCCCCCTACTCCAATGAGCTGTTTAACAGCATTTCTTATAACATCTACATCTATACCCATAGCAGAAAGCACCTGATAAGGTACTCCATCTTCATCTCTTAAAACACCTAAAAGCAGGTGTTCAGTCCCTATGTAATTGTGTCCCATATTTCTTGCCTCTTCCTGTGCATATAAGATTGCCTTTTTTGCCCTCTCTGTAAAATATTTAAACATTCTTACCACCTTCTCTCATACCGTTTAGTGCTTCTCTTACTACAGAAGCCCGTTTTATGTCCATCTCTGCTTTTGAAAGCATCTTCCCTTCACCCAAAAGCACATGAGCAGGCTGAATAGCAAGAAAAAGCATATTCAACATGCCTGTATCTATATATGGGAGTATTTCTAAAGTCACCCCCATTCTTACAAGTGACAGCAGATTCGATGCCTCCTTTATGGAGATACTCCTTGCATTCTGCAATATCCCAAGTGCACGCCAGACTTTATCTTCAACCTTCAACCTCTCGTTTTTGTACATTTCTTCCCTTAGTTTCATTTCCTCATCAAAGATAAAGCCTGCTATCTTCTCAACGTTATCTACGATTTCTTCCTCACTTGGTCCAAGGGTTATCTGATTGGAAACTTGAAACATATCTCCAAGCGAGGCTGAACCCTCGCCATATACACCCCTAATCGCAAGCCCTACCTTATTCACGCTCGTAATCAGATTGGATATTCTGCCAGAAAGAACAAATGCCGGTAGGTGCACCATAACAGATGCTCTCATGCCAGTTCCCACATTGGTAGGCCACGCAGTCAAAAAACCAAGCTGACTATCAAAAGCATACTCTATATGCTTCCCCATATCTCTCTCCATCTTCGCAGCTATATCAAGTGCATCCATGAGCTGCAATCCCGGAAGTATGCACTGAAACCTCAGGTGGTCCTCCTCGTTTACCATTATGCTAACTATCCCTCTATCGTCAAGCATAACTGCCCTACCGCCGTCTCCCATAGCATGTTCAGGACTAATGAGATGGTCTTCAACAAGAAGTCTGCGCTGCAAGTCGTCCATTCTGTCCATATACAAAAGTTCCATCCCATTAAATATCCCCTCTTTCTTCACCACATCTGCAACACTGTTTACCACACCTACTGCATCTTCTGGAGAAGCCTTATGGGGAAACGGTATTTTCACAAAGTTACGTGCAAGCCTCACCCTGCTACTAATAATAACATCAGAATAAGGTGGTTGCACTCGCAGCCATTCCAGTTTCCTATCCATTACTGCTTAACTCCTTTATTTTGTCTCTAAGCACAGCAGCACGCTCGTAATCTTCCCTCTTAACTGCTTCTTCCAGCTCCTTTCTCAGCATAGATATTATCTCTGTCTTATCACTTTCCTTGGAAGAAAACACCTTAGGCCTCTTACCTGAGTGCTGAACATTCCCCTGTATCCTCCTCAACACGGGCAAGAGATAGGGTTTAAAAGCCTTATAACATTCGCTACATCCAAGCCTGCCACTCTTCTGAAATTCGCTAAGACTCATTCCACAGTTCGGGCATTTCTTTGTCTCCTGAGTCACCATACTCATCGATACAGATGAGCTGTCACCCGGCTTACCCAAAAGGGTAGAAACAATACTGGAAAAAGAAGGCTCCATATCTATATAAAGAAGCTCTCCTTTCTGAGCAAGCTCCTTAGCACATACCTCACACAGGTGCAGCTCTGTCTTCTCACCATTGACTATCTTCGTTATATGAATGGTAGCCTCTCTCTGATGACATATCTGACATATCATCTGAATCGCCCCTTACCTCCCCTTTAACAAAAGGAGTTAATAATCTACTCACCTGTCTTGCAAAAACACCCTCCTTGTCATCAACATCAAGCATGTTGATGAGTTCCCATATTATACCAAATGCATGCTCCAGTAAAAACCTTTCTCTTAAAGATATATACCCTTCACGTGCAAGCATAGAGATAATCTCCTTCGCACGCTCAGGGTCTATACCATAACCTATAGCCTTATCCACATAGTCAGCAAGTGTTCTACCCACATATACATCTACCTTAACAATCCTTATAAACCCATGTCCACCCCTCTGACTATCAACTACATAACCCTTCTCGGGCGTAAAGCGGGTCTTCAAAACATAGTTTATCTGAGAGGGGACGCAACCAAAGCGGTCAGCAAGCATCCGACGTTGCAACTGAATCACATTATCCTCTGCCTCTTTGAGCATGTTCTTTATCTGTTCTTCAATATAATCTGCAAGGCTCCTCACCGCTAACCACCACCTCTTTGACCTTAATTGACCTTAATTAGTATACACCTTCTCTAA
>JAGHAJ010000150.1 GCA_021161545.1 Synergistota bacterium
AAATAGAACTTGTCTCTGCTGTTTCACGTGAAACACGCCTGAGAGATGTACTAAGAGAGATAAAAAACCTATATGATTTTATATTTATAGACTGTCCTCCGTCACTGGGATTGCTGACCTTAAATGGTCTTGTTGCAGCCGATGGTATACTTATACCTGTGCAGTGTGAGTATTATGCATTAGAGGGCTTGCAACAGTTATTAAATGCTGTAGAAATGGTGAAGAAATATCTTAACCCTGCTCTCCAGATAGAGGGTATACTCCTCACAATGTATGACCTTCGCACAAATCTCTCTAAGGATGTTGTAGATGAGGTTAGTAGATATTTTAAGGATAAAGTTTACAAAACCAAGATACCGCGAAGTGTTAGGATAGGTGAATCTCCCAGTTATGGGAAACCAGTTGTATATTATTCTCCAGATAGTAGTGGAGCGGTGTCTTATATGGAGTTAGCAAAGGAGGTGTTAAGATGTGATACAGAGTAGAGGATTGGGAAAGGGACTTGATGCTTTATTGTCTAATATTGAAGATACAGGAGGCGTTGATGTGAGGCTTGTACCGGTTGATAGTATAAAACCCTCTCCTTACCAACCGAGAAGAGAATACGACCCTGCAAAGATAGAGGAATTAGCGATTTCTATAAAAGAGCATGGATTATTGCAACCTATAATATTAAGGCGTGTGGATAGGGGGTTTGAGATTGTTGCAGGTGAGAGGCGATGGCGTGCGGCAAAGATGGCAGGAGTAGTGGAGATTCCTGCTGTGGTAAGAGATGTAGATGCGAAGAGTGCGATGGCTGTTGCACTTGTAGAAAATATACAGAGGGAAGATCTGAACCCTGTTGAGGAAGCTGCGGCCTTTAAGCGATTGGTAGATGAGTTTGGAATTTCTCAAGAGGCTATAGGAGAAATGATTGGTAAGAGTCGAAGTTATGTGGCAAATATACTTAGACTTCTGAAATTACCCGAAAAAGTGAGAGTGTTACTGAGAGAAGGTAAGATAGATATGGGGCATGCCAGGGCCCTCCTTTCGCTTGAAAACCCCGATACTCAGATATCCCTTGCAAATCTTGTGGCAGAAAAGAGGCTTTCTGTTAGAGAGGTTGAAAGACTCGTAAAGCTGCGTACCTCTGAGAGTGGCACATCTGATCGCCATCGGTTGAAAAGGGTAAGGCTTACAGATATAGAGAATTCATTAGAAAGAGTATTAGGGTTAAGCGTTAAGGTGTATGTACAAGACAAACATAGGCTGGAGATAAAGTTTAAGAGCGACAATGAACGGGCAGATTTTATAAAACTTCTGAAAGAAAAGTTGGCACCAGAACGAAGGTGATGAAAATATGGCAGTAAAAATATTTCCCGGGAAAAGGTGTTAAAAATGGTAAAAAACAGATGGAAAGAATTTTTGCAGAAGAAGTGGAATATATTAATAGTACCTTATACGTCTGGTAAACCTATTTCTTTTCCTATTTCTGGGTTTTTGATATTCTGCACCATTCTTTCGCTTTCTGTAGGTATGTCTTTATGGACATATGTGTTTTTTAGAAATATTCGTATAATCAAACAGCAGTCTGTAGAAATTGCTATGGATAGATCTTTGATAAATGGGTTAGTTAGTGGAATGATGAAAAAAGATAAAATTAAGGATGATATAGTTGGTAGATTGCGAGTTCGTAGAATGGAACTTGTATATGATTTAGATGAAGTAAGTAGACAGCAGGATGAGACTATAGCATTACTACGATTAAGGATCAAAAAGCTAAAAGAAAATGTGGTAGCTCTCAAAAATAGAAATGAAACGCTTGTAAGACTAAATAATACTAACCTCAAAAAGATGGGCGATCTGTGGAGGCTTAGTGCAATACAGGGAAAGAAGATCTCATCTTTGCAGTCTAAAATAGCAACCCTTGAAGGAGAGATTACATCCTTGAAGTCAGATAATACAAGACTTGCGAAGACGAATACAAATTATTTACTACAGATTAACAGATTAAGCGAGATGAATAAAGATGCAGATGAAAATCTTGGTAGTCTCATGGCTCAGTTGGATACGTTGGAGAGTAAACTTGCAGATGTTCAGAGCTTGTATGAAGAAATATCTAATATGAACAGGAAGCACGTTACTGTTATAACGGAGCTTAAGCAATCTAATCTTCAAAAAGACAGGGAACTGGAAATCCTTAGGGAGAAAATAACATACCTGGAGAAGAAGATGGGAAGTATAAATAAACTTGCAAAAAAGGTTTGCGAGATAAATGCTATCATGCATTCAGGTGGTGGGATTGAGGCAGAAGCGCCAGAAGGTATATATAAAAACAAAGACGAACTTTCCCTACACAAAAGGATATCTTATGCGATACGTGAGGCAAGTTCTATAGAAAGTAGACTTAAAAGATTGTATAAAATACTTGTGCAGAAGAGAGATAGGTGGTTATCTACACCAAATGTGTGGCCCACATTTGGTTCTATAACGTCTCCGTACGGTATGAGAAAGGACCCTATAACGGGTAGGAGGGAGATGCACTGGGGTATTGATATAGCCAATAAGTATGGAACTCCTATATATTCTACTGTTCAGGGGGTGGTTTCTTTTGCAGGCTGGAAATGGGGGTTAGGCAGGTGTATTATTATAACCACAAGAACGGGCTACAAGATATATTTTGGGCATCTATCGCACATCCTTGTTAGAAGGGGGCAGAAGGTATATAAAGGGCAATTGATAGGAAACATGGGTTCTACGGGTCGCAGCACAGGGGTACATCTTCATTATGAAATACACTATAGAGGTAAACCTGTGAACCCCTTGAAGTTTCTAAAGCACAAATAGATAGGGAGGAAGTGGCAATGTTTGGTAAAAAGGAGAGCAAGACGAATGTGGGGGTGGTAAGTGTGGTTGAAAAGAGGGGGAAGTTTGACGGCATGGAAACTGTGATAGGAAATAATACGATTATAAAGGGGGAGATAGATTCTACCGGTACTGTGAGGATAGATGGCCGTGTTGAAGGAAAGATAAAAACAGATGGCGATGTTATAATCGGTGGAGATGGAGAGGTAAAAGCAGATATCTTCTCTAAGAATGTCGTGATAGGGGGCAAAGTTGAAGGTAATATAGAGGCAAAAGATAGACTTGAGGTGTCCTCTACAGGAAAGC
>JAGHAJ010000103.1 GCA_021161545.1 Synergistota bacterium
ATTCACCACCATCTCCATAAGAGCCAAAATAAAGGCCTGCTCACTCCTCTGATACCTGCTGAAAAGCTCCGTAGAAAACCTACCATTACGAAGCCTCGGCACTCTCAAGACAAGACTACCTACCCTTGTCGTAAGCCTATGAGGATATGTGCCGTTACGGTATCCCTGACGCTCCTCTGTACGCTCATAGGCCTTTGCCCTTAACTGCTCTGTAGCCTGCGCCTGCAAAATCTGGTTCAAAACAGATTCCAGTAACTTAGATACTCCAGAATCCCTGCTGTCTGACAAAAATAATTGATGCAACAAATCCGAATCAATGGTAATATTATACTGAGCCATTGTAGGGTCACCTCCTGTTATGGTTTTTGCTTCTCTATTTTAAACCAGAGACCTTGCAGTGGCTCCCTGCTTTTTACACAATTATATGGACTTAACTCTATATGGACTTAACTCCTTATCATCTACCTATAAATAGATTTAACGGGTAACCCACTATGTTTACTTTTGCGAGAAAATGACTTCTTTTCTCTATAATTCTCCTGTGGAGTATGGGTACCCTTGTGCCATTAATTCCCTTTAAACCAAAAGGGGATTTGGCGTAAAATTTCCTCTAATCATATTTTAGCACAAAATTCGTTTTTTAAATAGAAAAGTAGTTGCCTGAACCCGCATGAATACAGGAAAATTCGGACTTGACATTGATTGGGGAAATGAGTATCTGTTGTAGTTTTTGAATTGGGTATCGGTTACATGGGTAAAATACCCATGTAACCGTAAAAACAGTGGATTACTTACTTTCCGTAGGAAGTTTCTCAATATCATTGAAGGTAAGGTTAGGAACTTTGCTACCCCAAAGCTTAGTACCCACATATATAAACAGTGTTACCAGAATTATTGCAAGTATCAAAGAGCTTGCCGAACCGGTAGCACCTGCAACTATGTAAGAAACGGCCGATGCGGCAGCAGCTGTTAATCCATAGTAAACCTGTGTTTTCACATGGTCTATGAGGTCGCAAGCAGCCCCCATAGAGGCAAGAATAGTAGTATCGGATATAGGAGAACAGTGGTCACCAAATAAACCACCAGAGAGTACTGCAGCTATAGACACATGGACAGGTGCACCCAACTTATAGGCGATAGGTATGGCTAAAGGCATAAGTATAGCAAACGTACCCCAAGACGTTCCTGTAGCAAAGGATATAACAGCTCCTGTAATGAATATTATTACAGGTATAGACCAAGGTGGGATGGTTCCTTGGGCAAGTTGTATTATGTAGTGTGCTGTCCCTAATTTCTTACACACAGACCCTATAGACCATGCGAGGACTAATATGGCAAGTATGAAAACCATTTCCTTCATCCCACCCACATAATCAGCAAAAACCTCTGAAAAGTCTTTTACGCCTTTACTCACAATGAGGAACATGGCAAGTACTGCACCAACTAAATAACCTGTAGTCAGAGCCGTTCTAAGCACAATTCCAGGCACCTTCTTAACAGGAAAGCCATAGTATATCAATATGCCAAAGAATATTGCGAACAAAACGATTAGTGGTAAAAGTATAATATCCATTGTAGCTCTGGAAGATGCTTCTCCCACATCTATGGGCAAACGTAAGGGTTTTGCATCAGGCCATGTGGGTAAACCAAGCTCTATGGTTCTCTTTTCCGCCTTATACATAGGCCCATATTCCCGGCCTAACAAAGCTACAAGAGGAACCATTGCAAGAGTAGTCAATGCATAAAATTGAAATGGTAATGCTTTCATAAATGCTGTCCACTCAGATTCCGTTATTCCAAGAGGAACATACTCTTTGTGTATAAGCCCCATTATGTAAATTCCCCATCCTATCACAGGAACAAGAATACAAACAGGAGATGCTGTAGCATCAAGGATCCATGCGAGCTTTTCTCTTGAAATTCGCATCTTGTCGGCAAGGGGCTGGAATATTGGACCAAGTATCAATGAATTTCCAGAGTCTGTAAAAAATATTATAAGCCCCCCTATCCATGTTGCCACTTGAACTCTAGCACGGGTTGGCAAAAGCTTTAAAGCACGGTTCGCAAAGGAAGCACCTGCACCTGAACGGGTCATAACTGCTACAAATCCACCGATGAATGTCATCAAAACCATCATGGACGAATTATAACCACCAGAGGCTTGATGAAATATAAAATCTCTTATCGTAGATGTGAGTGCAGTAAATGGGTTTCCATCCATGAGGATAATCGCACCCGTATAAACCCCTAAAAATAAAGCTATCAAAACATTCCTTAACCAAAAGGCTATAACTATAGCCACTATTGGTGGTAGCAAAGAAAGAAAACCATAGGATTCCATGAAATCGCCTCCTTACTCAAAATTTTAGTACCATTTTATACTTGCTGCTGTGAGTACTTTTAGATTTAAACCACCCCCTTTGTATACAATATTGTGTACACAAGCTATGGCAAAAAAATTTTAGCCCAGAACGTGCCTTTCCTCAACAAAATTAATACCTGCTGCCTCAAGCTCGGTAAGCACAGGTTTGTATATTTCTTTATAAACAGGTATAATAACTCCTTTTTGAGGAACCTTACCGTAAGCGATCAGTCTAGCCCCTATAGCCGGAGGTAACCCTGTAGTTTTAGCTATAGCTGTTTCCCCATCAACATTTCCATAGTAAATGAGATAGGATATAATCTTCTCTTTCCTATCTGGATATGCAATTAAAAACTCATGCTGCATAATAACCATATCCCTCTCGTGTTCTGCAAACCTGAGCTTGCGAAGAAATAGCAGCCCAAGGACATCCCTATTAGACCCTTTTTCTATTGGAATATTTTCGTCTTCAAATAAACCCACCCACTGCATTCTTTTTATCACTGCAGAATACCTGTCCAGTCCCAGATGCTTGCACACACTATTTAATACATTCTCAGGATTTTCCTCTCCAACAAGCTCCGCCACAAACTTTTTATAAGTCATATTCCTCATATCTCTTTTAGTGTTATCAAAGACTCCAAGCTCCACCAATTTCCTTATAGTCTCCGACCACCCAATATACCGCACAGTAGCCCTATAAATGTTTCTCACTTCGTGCATCCTATAGAGCTCAATGTAGGGAAGCGCATCACCATTGGGATACTCCTCCATCCAGCCCACACGAGGAAATTCTTTCAAAGAATAAGACTCAAATATTAGGGTACCCGGTATGGAAACTACATTCCCATCCCGCAAGAACTTAGCAGGACGCACACATGCATTTAAAAGACCTTCAGGAGACCAAGAAAGCTTATATCCAAATGGGTTCAGCTTAGCATCAGGAGCAGGTAACGCACCGCACCACGAGTAGAAAGATTCTACCTTACCGCCCTCACTGTGGACTTCATCAATGGTAGAAACAGCCAACATATGATCTATACCGGGATCTAACCCCATCTCTGAAAGAATAACTATTCCTGCATCCTTTGCCTCTCTGTCCATGGATCTCAGTTTGTCAGAAAGGTAACTTGGGTTTACAAGATGCTTTTTATGCTTCAAGCACAGTTTTGCCGTCTCCACATGAAGATGCGAAGGCAAAAGGTCTACGACAACATCTGACTTAGCAATTTCAGCCTCAAATTCTCCTGGTGTATTACCTCTTAACACTTTACCATTTTGACTATCGCCTACTAACTGCTGTGCCCTATGAACATCCATATCCATTACAGTTACTTCCATATCCTGCTGCCTCAAAAGATAATGAATGCATGGGCCTGCAACTCTCCCAGCTCCAAGAACCAAAATCCTCTTCAAAATTTTCCCTCCTTCACATATTTCTCATTTCTTGCCAGTGGCTAAACAGCAACTCATATGTCAAATGGACATGCTCCCTCATCCTCCTACCTGCTATCTCCGGTTTGTGCTTAGCTATAGCTGATATAATCTCCTCATGGTCTTTCAAACTTGACTTTTCATAAGGATGGAGATATCTCTCTCCGTATTCAGAGTTGTATGTATAAAATCTATCAAAGAAGAATACATAAAGCTGTGTTCTCCAGAAAATTTGCCGCACAAACTGCTCAATGTATGTATTTCGTGACATCTTTGCAATTCCCAAATGCAGTTTCTCATTCACCTTCGTGTAAGCCTCTTTATCATTAGCATAATAAATGTCTTTTTCCCTCTCATGCAAATCCTTCAGGAAAGCAACATCATCTTCACTAGCACTCTTAGCTGCTAAAAATGCCGACTGTTGCTCTAAAAGCTCTCTTGCTAAAAACGCTTCATATATTTTATCAGGGGTAGGAATTGGTATGATATATCCTCCTTTTTGTAGTTTTTCTACTAACCCATAATACTCAAGTCGCTTGAGTGCAACTCTTACAGGAGTCCTACTGATGCCAAGGCGCTTAGCTATCTCTACTTCTAACAAACGGTCGCCCGGCTTAAAACGATGCTCTATTATCTCTGAAAGTAATGTTTCATAAACTTTATCTTCAGAATTTACCTTTGGCATAACAGCCTCCATATGTATACATAATTGTATACATACATGTTAGCACCAAAAACTGTCTATGTCAACAGCTAATACACCTACGTAGATGAATATGAAAAGGTTTTTTCTCTAATAGCTGGATATGTCAAAATGCAACCGGATTGCCATACAACTGACGCTTAGAAGAATCAGTCTTGTATAATGCGAACTACTACCCACTATCTCTAATGGAAAATTGCAGGATATCTGAAGAAAAATACACAAGCTCTGTCTTAGCAGGATTGCAAAGCTTCACAAACAACTTCCTTAAATTCTATGTTGGTTCGGGAAATTCTAGAAACATAAATATACAAACACACGAAACTGAGAAGCATAAATCTGAAAGCTATAAAGTTATAAAGGTAGTGTACAATTAATTGTGTCACCCCCTTGAAGGACGAGAGGCTATAGTGTAACCTCTCATTAAAAATCCCTTCAAGGAGGTCGAACAAAATGAACAATTTAATTATCACACAACTTCTAAA
>JAGHAJ010000070.1 GCA_021161545.1 Synergistota bacterium
AAAGTGGATAGCCAGAAAGGTGGCGGTTGTCTCGCAGGAGGTCGATTGGAATATATCTCTCACTGTGCATGAGATTGTTTCTATGGGCAGGTATCCGTATGGTGAAAAGGAATTGAGGTCTGAATATGGGGCTAAAGTCGTGTATGATGCAATGGCATCTGTGAATGTTGAGAAGTTTATGGAGAGAGTATTCTCTGAGCTCAGCAGTGGTGAGGCTCAACGTGTATTAATTGCACGGGCACTTGCACAGCAGCCAGAGTTTTTGCTGTTAGATGAACCTATATCTCACCTTGATGTGTATCATCAGATAGCAGTTTTGGAGCTCTGTAAGAAGATAGTTAAAGATGGTATGACGGTGGTTGCTGTATTACACGATTTGAACATGGCAAGCTGGTTTGCAGATGTTATAATATTGTTGTATAAGGGTAGGGTGAAATCTGTAGGGAGTGCTCCTAATGTGTTGTGCACGGATGTAGTTCAGGAGGTATTTGGCGTGGATATGATAGACTACAACATGGATGGAAGGTTATCCGTATTGGTACCTCGAGGCGTTTTGAGAGATGAGGGTCGGTGATTATCTCTTATACCTCTTTTTGAGGTTTTTTTCTGTCGTTTGTGTTCTCTTGCCCCGTAGGGTTGCCCTCTGTCTTGGCAGACTTTTAGGAAGATTATTTTACATGATTCCCAATTCCAGAAAGGATATGGCATTGCGAAACATAAGGAGAACTCTGAGTGCTGATGTAGATGAGGCGCAGTTTATCCTCAAGAGGATGTATGAAAATCTTACTATGGACATAGTAGAGTTCCTCAGATTTCCACTGTTAAACAGAGATAAGATACTTTCCCTTGTGGATATTAAAGGTAAGAGTATTATGGACAGAGAGCTTGCAAGAGGTAAGGGGGTTGTGCTTTTGACAGCACACTTTGGAAACTGGGAATTTCTTGGAGCAATCCTTGGTGCACTAAGCTACCCTGCTTATGCTATTGTGAGAGAGCAGGGCAATATCTATGTGGATAGGATGGTGAATCGCTATCGTCAGATGATGGGAGTTGAGATAGTTTACAAGAAAGAGGTCATGAAGGAGATGATAACGCTTTTGAGAAAGGGGAAAATGGTCATCTTTCTGTCTGACCAGCATGGGGGAGACACAGGTATAGTCCTGCCATTTCTTGGTATAGAGACCTCTTGCTTTAAGGGGCCAGTTGCTGCCTCACTTTTGACTGGAAGTCCGATTGTGCCGCTCTTTGTGGTTAGAAAGGGGTTCAGGTATGAGCTTGTGGTTGAGGAACCCATAAGTGTGGAGGAGTTTGAGGATAGAGAGAGGACTTATGCGGTGAATGTAGCAAAGGTTAATGGTATAATAGAAAAGTATATAAGAATGGAACCAGACCATTGGTTCTGGCTCCACAATAGATGGAAGGATGCATAAGGGGGGGATTTATATGGATATGGAGGAGGTAATAAAGAGTTTGTGGATTAGAAACGACAAGAAGATACTATTGATAGTTATGGACGGTATTGGTGGATTGCCTGTAGTGGATGGCAAGACTGAGCTTGAGGCAGCTCATACACCGAACCTCGACGAGCTTGCATTCAGATCCGTCCTTGGATTTTCCCATCCCGTGGGTAGGGGTATAACCCCGGGGAGTGGACCCGGTCACCTTGGTATATTTGGGTATGACCCTCTAAAGTATGAGATTGGTAGGGGAATACTTGAGGCTTTGGGTGTAGGGGTTGATGTAAACGATAAGGATGTGGCTGTGAGGGGTAACTTTGCCACTATAAAAGGCGGCAAGATTGTTGACAGAAGGGCTGGGAGGATACCTACAGAGGAAAACAAAAAGATATGTGCTTATCTCTCAGAGAAGATAAAAGAGATAGATGGAATAGAGATTTTCATATATCCGGGAGAAGAACACAGGTTTGTCCTCATACTTCGTGGTGATGGGCTGTATGATGAAGTTGAGGATGCAGACCCACAGGAGACAGGACTTCCACCTAAACCTGCCAGAGCAACTGACCCTCGTTCAGAGCTCACGGCGAGGATAGCAAACAAGTTTATAGAGAAGGTGACGGAACTTCTTAAAGATAGACATCCTGCAAATACCGTGCTGTTGAGGGGGTTTGCACGACATCCGCACCTACCTTCCATGGAGGAGCTTTATGGTCTTAGAGCGCTCGGTGTAGCCGACTACCCTATGTATAGAGGTCTTGCTAAACTCGTTGGCATGGATGTTCCTTACATAGAGCACGGTCTTGATAATGAGATAAAGCTCTTTAAGGAGATGTGGGGGAAGTATGACTTTGTTTACTTCCACCTCAAGAAGACGGATTCCTACGGTGAGGACGGTAACTTCCAGAAGAAGATATCCCTCATTGAGGAGTTTGATTCGAAACTACCTGAGATACTCTCTGTCAAACCAGATGTTGTTGCCATCACCGGAGACCATTCTACGCCTTCCCTCTTGAAGGCACATAGCTGGCATCCTGTCCCAGTTTTGCTATATTCTCCTTACATCAGGCCAGATACCACGACCAGATTTACCGAGTCTGAGGCGGCAAAAGGTGGACTTGGCCACCTGTGTGCAAAAGAGATACTTCCTCTACTGCTTGCTAATGCGTTGAGACTCAAGAAATTTGGCGCATAGATTCGAGGAATAGGGCAGCAGCACCAAGCACTGGGCCCTCTCTGCCCAGTTCTGTAGTCTCTATCTTGAGGCTCTGGGCTGCTTCGGAGATGGCCCTTTGCATTATTATCTTGGATGCAGGTTCTACTAAAAGCTCTTTTTCCTTTGACAATCCACCTGAAAATATGATGGCTTCGGGGTTTAATATATTTACCAGGCTGCTCATGGCCATTCCCAAATACTTAGCAGCCTGATGTATTACCTTTCGCGCTAAAATGTCTCCTTGTTTTGCAGCTTCAAAGATGGTCTTTGTGGAGAGGTTTTGCAGGTCTACATCTGTGTATGCC
>JAGHAJ010000008.1 GCA_021161545.1 Synergistota bacterium
CATTCAAATACTTGTGAAGCGCAGGTTTCCCTCTTCTGAGATAATCATTATCCATAGAAGGGAGGTCATCATGGACAAGCGAAAAGGAGTGAACCATCTCTATTGCACATGCAAATGGAAGAAAATCGCTTGCCTCACCACCCAATACTTCAATAGTGGAAAGAAACAAGAGAGGCCTGAACCTTTTACCTCCAGGAAAGACTGCATACATGATACCATCTCTTAGCTCCCCGGGAATACTCCTATACTCAAGGATAAACCTTCTTAATGTCTCATCCACCATAGTCCTATATTTATCTAATATCTGTTTCATTTATTCATTCCTTTCAAGAACGCAGATAAAACCCGACTCCACGGAAAATGAACAGAATAGTAAAAGTCACCATCCTCAAGAAACCTTCTAAGTGCATTTTTGCCCCTTTCTTCAAACATAGGTTGGTTAAACACATACCTGAAGAACTTATAAAACACAAAAGATAGGACCTTTCCTCTCTTCTGCTTGTTAAATATCTCTTTTTTAAATCTGCTTTCCACAGAACCAAAAGGGCTCATTATATAAGAGGAGACTATCTGCGCACTCTTTAAGGCATAATATATTCCCTCTCCACTAAACGGGTCTGCTATTCCAGCTGCATCTCCTACAAGGATGACACCACCGCGACTTATCCTGCTCCTATAGTTGGGACCTACAGGATAAACATACCCATGCGGCTTTACATATCCAATCCCAGCAGCCGAGAAAAGTCTGAGCAGGTACTGATGTAGCTCCCTCCTTGAAGAAGACACAGTAGCACCGACCCCAACTGCCATCGTATCCTTTTTGGGGAATATCCAACCGTATCCTAGTATGCCGTCAAACAGAAAGAGATGTATTGCATCCATCCACTTACCTATTGGAGGAACCTCACACTCAAGAGCAACTACCTTGCTCTTATAACCACTACCTATACCAACTATATTCCCTACCATGCTCGGGTAACCATCGGCACCTACAAGATATCTCCCTATATACCTGCTTTTATTAGTTACAACTTCAATGATATCATCTCCCATTACTGCATCTAAAAACATCTCATTGTAGTGAACATTTACACCATTTTCCTGCGCCTTATCTCTTAAAAACTGGTCAAATGTCTGTCTTGAAACCGTATACACCACAGGCTTATCATACGTAAATTCTATACTCCGACCATCGAAATGAACTACAATCCTGTTCAACCTTCTTTCCACCACACTACCATAACCATCAGGCAGATACGGAAGTACCTTAACGGATAAACCACCAGCACACGGTTTATATCTATACTCATTCGCCTTCTCCAGAAGCAGCACATCAAGACCACTATTGGCCAAAATACGAGCACTTGAGGCACCAGCAGGACCTCCGCCTACAATAATCACATCAAATGTACTCATTACCCCACCTAACATCACAGTATCAAACCAAGTATAAATTATAGCACATAATCAAACCCAGCCTGATCTCCTATTCTTTTAATGCCCCTGCTGTAAGCCCCTGCACGATATACCTCTGGAATATGAGGGTAAGAATCACAAGAGGAATAGATGCAATTGCAGAAGAAGCCATCATCTGTCCCCACGGTATCTGACCGTGCAGTCCCTCAAACAATGCAATACCAACAGGTATAGTCCTTGCATGGTAATCGGTTGTGAGCATTAGCGCAAACATGAACTCATTAAAAGCCGATATAAATACCAAAAGGGATGTAGAGAATATACCTGGTGCTGAAAGTGGAAGTATGATTTTTATCAATGCCTGTATGCGATTCGCCCCATCCACCATGGCTGCCTCGTCAAGGTCCATGGGTAACTGCATGAAATAGCTGATGAGTATCCACAAAGATATAGGCATGACCCATGCAACATAGGGGAAAATCAATGCCTTATATGTGTTTATCCATCTAAGAGTTGTCATCAGTTTAAATAGGTACCCAACTATACTGATTTGGGGAAACATAGAAACAGCCAACACCCCAAGTATAATAACCATCTTTCCTCTAAAACGCATCCTTGAAACTGCATAACCAGCGAAGCTCGCTATGGTAACAGCCAACACAGTAACAACAAAGGCCACTACAAGACTGTTCTTAAAATAATCCATCACATGCAAGTCTTTTGTACCTATAATCTGTCTGTAATTCTGCAACGTAAACACATACGGTGTCTCAGCAGAGGCAAGAAAATCTGGCCGTTCAGCAAAGGAGACAGCTAACATCCATATAAATGGCGAAAGGCAAATAAATGCAATTACTATTGCCCCAATCCAGACAAGAAGTTTCTTCTTTTTTTGCTCTCTCAATGCTTCATACCCTCCTGAAAACGCCCCATCTTCAGATACATAATGGTAAACAAAAGTATTAACACAAAGGTGAATACAGATACGGCAGAACCATACCCAAAGTCACCGAGTATGTAAAGCTTAAATCCATATACTGAGATAGAAGTTGTTGAACCTGCTGGTCCTCCACCAGTAAGTACATATATCAAGTCAAATATCCTCAAAGAGTCTATGGTCCTGAATATCAGCGCAATTACTATAATAGGTCGCAACATAGGAAGGGTTATATTCCAGAATCTCTGAAACATGGACGCACCATCCACCATAGCTGCTTCATATAAAGCAGCAGGTATCGATTGTAATCCAGCAAGGAACAGAATTGCCATAAATGGAGCCGTTTTCCATACATCAGAGACAACTATGGATGTAAATGCACTAAGGGGTGTTCCAAGCCAGTTAACAGGATGAGAGGACAGATGAAAGTGAACAAACAAGTAATTCAGAAGACCATAGTTAAAGTTGTACATGAGCTGCCATATCTTAGCAGAAACTATTGTGGGAATAGCCCACGGAATAAGCACAACGGCTCTCATTATACCCCTTAACCTGAACTTCTCATTTATTACAAGCGCGTAAAATAGACCCAGCACAGTCTCAAAGAACACTGCAACCAATGCAAACATCACAGTTACAAACGCTGAATACCAGAAATTCGGGTCAGACAAAAGCCGCCTGTAGTTAGCCAGCCCTATGAATTTAACAGGTGGCAAAAAGGACACATCCCGAAAAAAGCTCAGGGTAAGGGTCCCAAAGACGGGAACAAGTATCAGTCCACCAACAAGAATAATCACAGGGGCAAGAAGCAAATAGGCAAGCCCCGCCTCAGATGAAGAAGAACTTATTGCTCCTCGCCCCAACTTAGCAGGCATTCTATTTCGTTGTTCCACCGTATTGTGAAACTATTATCTTTGCCTCTGATTGTGCCCTGTCAAGTGCACTCTTCGGGCTCATCTTACCAGCAATAGCAGCATTCACATACTTCTGGATAATGTCGCTAAGTTTAGTATAGTAAGGCACTCCAGGCCTTGGCACAGCACCTACAAACACCTTCCTCAAAGCCTTGAGATACGGTGCCTTTGCAATAACATCTCTGTCTTTATATACATCCTGTCTACCCGGATTCCATCCAAGGTTCATTGCAAATCCTTTCTCGGTATTATAAGACTCAACAAACTTGATAAACTTCCATGCTGCCAATTTCCTTTTGGAGTAAACATTCATACCAATATGCCATCCACCAAGTGTAGCAGCACTTTCATGCCCAGGGAAGTGTGGAAGCGGTGCAATACCAACCTCGCCCTTAACAGGGGATTTTTCTGAGTTGTGGAGTCCCCATGCATAGGGCCAATTCCTTTCAAACATTGCATTTCCACTCTGAAATGTCCTTCTAACTGGCTCTTCCATCATCTCCGTATACGTATTCGGCGGCGATATCTTATACTTGTGTATAAGGTCCCTCATAAAGGTCAATGCCTCTACATTGTTTGGGGAATTAAGCACTGGCTGACCCTTACTGTTGAGGATATTCCCTCCATTACTTACAATGAACTCAAGAAAGTCACATACCAATCCCTCATACTGCTTACCCTGCCATACAAACCCCCAGAACTTCGGATTGTGTTTCCTCTCTCCTGCTTGCACCTTCTGGGCAACCTCTACAAGCTCTTTCCATGTTACAGGTGGATGACTATAGCCATACTTTTTCAGTAAATCTTTTCTATAGTAAAGCAGCCCTGCATCGATGTAAACAGGTAGTGCTATCAATTTACTTTTGTATGTATCTGCAAGTTTTATCGTCTTCTTGAAAAACACATTGAGATCGTAGTGGTCCTTGGTAACAAACTTATTCAAAGGAGTAAGCCACCCAGACGCAGCAAATTGCCCCACCCATGCAACATCCATCAAAAAAACATCAGGCGTGGATTCCTTGCTGCTTAGAGGGGTAACAAGTGTCTGCATCCTAACAGCGGTATTCATGGGTTGCCTCAAAAGGTCAACACTTATGCCGGGATTCTTCTCTTCAAAGGATTTTATGACCTTATGCCAGTAATCTATCTCTGAAGGTGCTCCACCAACTGCAAAAACTATGGTTGTATTAGCAGCCACTCCAACTCCGCTAAAGGCAAAACTCAAAACCAGTCCAACAACCAACACAACTACCAAGCTTCTTACCAGCCTCTTCACCTTTACCTCACCTCCATCAAAAATTTATGTTTCAAGCAATATTTTACAGCTTCCTCCGCTCTGCGTCAAGTTTTTGTAGAGCTACAAGCCGTGTACGAAGAAAAGGCGTATCTCCCTCTGCATCCCCATAAAGTCTTTCCTAAGCTCATATCTCTCATCAAACAGATTACTCACCTCAAGTCCAAAATACGAACTGTTCAAGACTTCCTTCTTCAAGGAAAGATTCCATACCCCGTAGCCAGAAAGCACATACGGGTAAAGTCTATCCTTGTATCTTCTTTCTCCAACATATTTATAGTGCATTGCCACGAAAAAATCGCTTACACAATAAGAGATACCTAAGCTTGCCTGCCATCGAGGTATTCCACACTCATACCATTTTTCAGGATCCAAAGCTTTTGGACTCCCTCTATCTTCAGCTACCTCATAAGTCACACCACCATCAATCCTCCAGCATCTATCAAAGTTGCACACAAACGAGAGTTCTGCACCCAGCATACGAAAATCCTGAATATTTAGAGGTTTATACTCACCAGAATCTATCTTTTCCCAATTTATGTAGTCAGATAACCTATTGTAAAACAGGGAGAACGCTAAACTGCCATGATTAAATAGTTTCTTAAGACCTACCTCATAAGTCCAGCCATATTCAGGCCTTAAATCTGGATTACCAGAACCGCTATAAAACTTCATATAAAGCTCGTTGAATGTCGGTAGTTTAAATGCTCTTCCAACACTAAAGAATAGATTAACATCTTTAGAAACCTTGAACGTTACTCCAAAATGAGGAATAAACTCTGAGTAGTCCTTATCACTATTAACCCACTCATACCTACCACCAACATTCCATATTCCAGAACCTGTATTCAATCTGTATTCTGCATACATAGAGCCTATATTTCTTGTATGAACACCATCTGTAGAGCTGTCTATGTGTTCGCTTTTCCATCCAGCACCAGAAACAAGCATAGCGTTGTCAGAGAGAACAAATACCTTCTTTATATCAATACCCTTATCCGTAACCTTGCTGTACGTACTATACCCTTTCTTAACATAGCTATCATCATACCTATGGTAGTGAAACATCACCTTATTCTGCGAGTTTTCAAAGCATAAATGGTAAAGGTACATCCAACGATTAGCCGCAGTGTAAACACCTCTGTAGTAGTAATCCGATGAGAGGGTTGCATAATCATACAAAAAAGAGCAATTCCCCGAAGTTAACTTAATACAAGCCGTTTTTCTACTTGAGCCTATAAAGTCGTCATGCAGAAGCTTACCGTTCCTTTTATAAAGGTGAAAGCCTTTAACTCTGCCACTATCAGTCCTACTGAGAGAAAGAGACCAGCTCCGCTTTTGCCTCGCTCCTCCAACTCTAAGGAAATAATTCCTATATCCATTTGTTCCTCCAGCCACGTTAACATATCTCTCATTAGAGGAGGCCTTTGTAACAATATTTATAACTCCACCAAAAGCTGAGCTTCCATAAAGTGAAGATTCTGCTCCTTTAACCACCTCAATCCTTTGTATATCGTCTATAGGAAGTAAAGAGAGATTAAAAGAAAACTTA